>JAHFTI010000332.1 GCA_023265535.1 Opitutaceae bacterium | reverse complement strand
CCATGTCACCGAAAACCACTTCGACACGGTCTGGCAGGACATGCAGCAATGCCACGACCATGGCTACCGCCGCGTGGGCCTGGTGTATTCGGAAGCCAATGACAGCCCCAGCGTGGGCGAACGCTGGCTGGGTGCCTTCCTCGGCCAGCAACACCTGCTCTTCGCTGCGCGCGACCGCATCCCACCCTGCCCCCAGATTCCCGCTGACGAGGAGAGCTTCCTCGCCTGGTTCAGGCGCCACCGTCCCGATGCCCTCATCTGCACGCACGCGCGCCCGGTGCAGCGCTGGCTCGCCAAGCTCGGCCTCTCCAGCCCCCGCGACCTCGGCCTGATCGACCTCGACAGCCACCCTGCCCCCGGCTGCGCCGGCCTGCGCTACGATTTCACCGACATCGGAGCGCTCGGCGTCGAGACCCTCGTGGGCCTGCTCCATCGCAACGAATCCGGCCTGCCCTCCTCCCAGCACGAGATCCTCCTCAAGGGCACCTGGCACGAGGGCCGCACCTTGCGCCCGCGGGCCTGAGCTGCTGCGCGCCGCCGGCAGCCTCCACCCCAGGGGCGAACAACGGGACAAGCCCCCCTCCGCCCCCTCGCTTGCCCCCACCCGCAAGACACGCTCACCACTCTCCCTGGCCCCCTTGGGCCCGACCAGTCAACAATGAGCCCAGCTGCACCATTGAGCGCCCCGCCCGCCGGGGCGTTACTGTTGCGAGAAAGCAAAACCCCATGAGCCCCACCCCGACGAAAGCCCCCGGCCACTACCGCTGGTCCATCTGCGCCCTGCTCTTTTTCTCCGTCACGATCAACTACGTCGACCGCCAGATCATTGGCATCCTCAAGCAGCCGCTCAGCGCCGAGCTGGGTTGGAGCGAGATGGACTACGCGCGCATCGTCGAGTGGTTCCAGACCGCCTACGCCTTCGGATACCTTTTCGGCGGCCGCATGATGGACTTCCTCGGCGTCAAGCGAGGCTTCCCCATCATCGTGTTCGCCTGGAGCCTGGCCTGCGCCCTGCACGGCGCCGTGCGCTCCGTCGTCGGCTTCCAGTGGGCCCGTGCCGCACTGGGACTGGCCGAAGGCGGCAACTTCCCCGGCGCCATCAAGACCGTGGCCGAGTGGTTCCCCACCAAGGAGCGCGCCATGGCCACGGGCATCTTCAATGCCGGCACCAATATCGGCGCCATCATCTGCCCCCTCCTTGTTCCCTGGGCCGCCACCACCTTCGGCTGGCAGATGACCTTCTACGTCACCGGCGCCCTCGGCGTGTTCTGGATCATCGCCTGGGCCCTCCTCTACGAGGCCCCCGAGAAACACCGCATGCTCTCCCCTGCGGAGTACGCCTACATCACCGAGGGGCGCGACAAGGCCACCGATGCCGCCGCCGCCGACAGGAAGGCCGCCGCCCCGAAGTCCTCCGCGAAGCAAATGCTCCTGGCCGTCCCGCTGCTGCTCTGGGAGACACTCGTGCTCTGGTGGGGCCTGCTCCGTCACCGCGCCGTCTGGGCCTACCTTATTGCGGGCGTGCTCGCCGGTCCGATCTGGGGCTTCTACATGTTTTTCCTGCCCGACTTCCTGCAGAAGCGTTTCCATCTTTCGCTGATCGAGGTCGGCCAATGGACCGCGCTCTTCTACCTCGTCGCCTCCTTCGGCGGCGTCGCCGGCGGCTGGCTCTTCTCCAAGCTCCTCACGAGCGGCCTCTCCCTCAACGCCGCACGCAAGCTCTCCCTTCTCGCCTGCGCCCTGTGCGTGGTGCCCGTGTTCTACGCCCCCTACGCCACCAGCATCTGGCTCTGCGTCTTCATCGTCGGCCTGGCCGGCTCCGCCCACCAGGGCTGGTCCGCCAACCTCTTCAGCTTCGTGTCCGACACCATGCCCAAGGCGACCGTCGGCGCAGTCGTCGGCATGGGCGGCTTCATGGCCTTCTACACGGGTGGCAAGCTCGCCAAGATCACCGGCTACCTGCTAGAGACCACCGGCTCCTACGTCTCCATCTTCGCCTGGGCCTCCTCCATGTACCTCTTCTCGCTGCTCGCCGTGCACCTGCTCGTCCCGAAGATCGGCCACGTCGACCCGAACGCCCCCGAGACCAAGGCCTGAGTCCTGCGCAGGATCCCCCTGCGTTCCTCTGCGCTTCCCACGCTTCCGCTGAACTTTCCTCCTGGCCCCAAGCCACCATGACAGCTCCCTACACCGCCGACCTCGGCGACGGCCACTACCAGAATCCGATCCTCAACGCCGACTACTCCGACCCGGACATGATCCGCGTCGGGGACGACTACTGGATGACCGCCTCCAGCTTCGCGCATGCCCCAGGCCTGCCGATCCTGCATTCGCGCGACCTCGTCAACTGGACCCTGGTCAACCACGCCCTGCCCGCCCTCGTGCCCGCGGACCACTTCGCCACGCCGCGCCACGGCTGCGGCGTCTGGGCTCCCGCCCTGCGCCACCACGCGGGCCTCTTCTGGATCTTCTACCCCGACCCCGACTTCGGCATCCACGTCATCACGGCGACCGACCCCCGCGGCACCTGGTCCGCCCCGCGCCTGCTCAAGGCCGGCCGCGGCCTGATCGACCCCTGCCCCCTCTGGGACGACGACGGCCGCGCCTACCTCATCCACGGCTGGGCCAAGAGCCGCGCAGGCATCAACAACCTGCTCACGCTCCACGAAATCTCCCCCGACGCCACCACGCTGCTCGATGAGGGCAGGGTCGTCATCGACGCCAACCTCATGCCCGGCTGGAAAACCCTCGAGGGCCCCAAGCTGTACAAGCGCGAGGGCTGGTACTGGGTCTTCGCACCCGCCGGTGGCGTCGCCGAAGGGTATCAGGCCGTCTTTCGCTCGCGCGACATCCACGGTCCCTACGAGGCGCGCAATGTGCTCGAACAGGGCTCCACCCCCATCAACGGCCCGCACCAGGGCGCCTGGGTCGAGACGCAGGCGGGGGAACACTGGTTCTGCCACTTCCAGGAGATCACCGCCCTCGGCCGCGTGGTGCACCTGCAGCCCATGCGCTGGAACGAGGACGGCTGGCCCGTGATGGGCCATGCCCCCGCCGGCGCCCAGCGCGGCGAACCCGTCCTGCGCCACCGCAAGCCCGCCCTTCCCGCACAGCCCATCTGCGAGCCCGCCAGCTCCGACGACTTCTCCGCCCCCCGGCTCGGCCTGCAATGGCAATGGGAGGCCAATCCCAAGCCCGACTGGCACTCCCTCACCGAACGCCCCGGACGCCTCCGTCTGCGCTGCCAGCCACTCCCGCCCGACGGCAACCTCTGGGCCTCGGGGCATCTGCTCATGCAGAAACTGCCCGCCCCCACCTTCACGGCCACGACCTGCCTCGAATTCAACCCAGCGGCCCCCGGTGATAGCGTCTCCCTCATCGTCTTCGGCTACGACTACGCCTCGCTCGGCCTGCACAGGACTGCGCAGGGCCTGAAACTATGTCTCCTGCGTCGCCTCGCCGCCAACAAGGGCGGGGCCGAGGAAACCCTGGCGGTCCTCGACTGGGACCGCCCCATCGCACACCTGCGCCTGCGCCTGTTTCCGGGCCGGCGCTGCCGTTTTTCCCACAGCCGCGATGGACAGACCTGGACAGAGCTCGACCACGACTTCCTGGTTCCCTCCAGCCACTGGGTCGGAGCCAAGGTGGGCCTCGTCGCCAGCTGTTCGAGCGGGACCCCTTCGGGTGGTTTCCTCGACTGCGAGCGCTTTCTGATGGAGTCTTCCTGAAGCCTCCCACGCGGCTGGCATGCACACCGCAAGCCGCCCGACTATCCTTGTCCGGCCCGCATCCTTTCCCAAGCTCGCCTCTTAGCAACTAATTGCCTCAGCAAATTCTGCGCACACCTCCATCGCGCACAATTGCCTGACAGGAGGACATAATGGGGCCCCTTCTTGGTCGCGGCAGACCCCTGGGATGTATCGCCGAACTGTGCGTTTTTTGCTATAAGGGAGTCCTCAGGCGCAGCATATGTGCCTGGGACAAACCCTCAGCAAAATAGGCACACATGAACCGTTCCCTGTTCCTGGCGATCGCACTGCTCCCGGCAGCCGCCCTGCTCTCAGCCCCCGCAACCAAGAGCGCAAAGGACCTGAACCCCAAACCTGTCGGCTTTCCTGCAAAACAGGTGACAGTCAGCGGCGCACGGTTCCTAAATCGTGAGAACATCATCATCAGTGCAGGCACCACCGAGGCCAGCGTCCTGCGTCTGCTCGGCAAACCCAGGAAGGTTCTGGGTCCGAATGTCGTGTTCTACGACAATTGCGCGCCTGACCAAGCGGAAGCCGCCCAGTGCCGAGACCTGATCATCACCTACAAGGAAGGGAAGGTCGCCTCGCTGATCTTCAGCAATGCGCTCATGACCGAGCTCATCGCCTTCGAGGCACAGTACAAGGGCGACAATCAAATCCCCGGCAAGGCACTCGCCATGCCCAACCAATAGCCACCCACCCACAAACCCAAGACCGCCCAAGGCCGGGACCCCGCAAGGTCCCGGCCTTCTTTCTGCCTCTCCGGGACGCCCCCCCTGAAGCTCCGCGCCCCTCGCCCCCCCCTCACGTACCCGTAAATTCCGGCTCCGCGCCAGCATGTCCAGCGCCCGGATTAATGCACATCACATGCATTTACCCAGCGACGGAGCGCCGTGCAAATGCATGGAGATAAATGGCATCAGGTTCTCCCCTATCCTGCTCTCATGAACATGCCCCCTATCCAAAACCCGCGCGGCTCTGTATAAATATCACGTACCTGCATGAAACTCTCCTACTCCCTGCTCACAGCCTTGGTCTTCACCGCCGGTGTAGCCACCGCCCAGGTTAGCCTCGTGACCACGCCGGGAGCGCTCGCGGCCGACGACTCGGTCTCCTGGAGCCAGTTCGGGAGCTACGGCACGGATGTTCCCTCGGGTTCGATCGCCAACACCACCTTGGGCAACACCCTCACCCTGACCCGCGCAGGGGTGCTCCCCATGGTCCGCATCGACCAGTCCGGTCCCGACGCCTTCGATGGCAACTTCGCCCCCGGCGACAAGCTCCTCTGGAACGGCCTGTCCGCCTCGAATGCCATCCGCTTTGATCCCTCCGCCCTGATCTTTGGCGCAGGCTTCCAGATTCAGGACAACAGCTTGGGCGCCTTCACCGCCCAGATCAAGGCGTACAACAGCTCCAATACGCTCCTCGGCACGGTCACCCGCGACGGCGTCAGCAACCGCAACAACGACGGTTCAGCCATTTTCATCGGTTTCACCAGCACCCTGGCCGTCGACTATTACACGGTGCAGCTGAGCGCCTCGACCGCCAGCATCTACGATTTTGCCATCAACACGACGCTGCTGCGCAACCGCGAGTACACTCCGGACCTGCCCCCCGTCA
>JAHFTI010000331.1 GCA_023265535.1 Opitutaceae bacterium | reverse complement strand
CGTGGTGAACTTGAAGATGTCAGCAGCCTCGATGGTCGCCTGCGTGCCGAGGGTCTGCGAGGGCACGGGACCATTCGGCACAAGGGCCTGGGGCATGCGCACGATGTAGCGCACCAACGCCTGCACCTCCGGCTCCTTCGCGAAGTGGGTGGCCATGTAGATGTGGCTGTAACCCTTTCGCGCGATATAGTAGTGGGTCAGGTCCCCTGCCTTCACCGTGATCTTGATGAAGTTGGTGCCAACCTGCTCGGCGTTCACCGTCACGGCGGAGATGTTGTTATAGAGCCAGTCAAAGCCCGAGTTCACCTGGGAACCGCGGGACTGGTTCTGGTATTCGACGCCGTTGTAGACGAGGCTGGCGATGTCGCCGGGCGACTGGGTGCTCACGCCCAGGTCGACGCGGCGGATCTTGAAGACCAGGCCGGCACCGGTGTCGACGGTGTAGAACCTGTCGGTGGTGGTCAGGCCGAAGTCGGCGAGGGCAACGAGGGGGGCCAGAAGGGCCAGTCCTCGGAATAGGAATTTCGCCACCCGGGCAAGGGGCGAAGGGGGTGTGGGCAGGGATGTCATGGGCAGGGAAAATCAGTTGGCATCCGAGGACGGCGGCGGCTCCAGGGAGGCGAGAAGGCGCGCGCGCTGCCGCTCGTCGCAGGGCTGCAGGCCGAGCACCTGGGCGCGGGCGGCGTCGCGGTCGCTGGCGGCCCACTCGCGGAGCACGGCGGCGAGCGCGGACTCGCGCAGGGAGGGGTCGGCGATCTCGCGGGCGAGCGCCAGGGCCTGCGCGGTGTCGCGATGCAGGGAGTCTGCGCGCACCAGGTAACCGTGGAGGGCCTGGTCGAATTCCGTATCCGAAATCGCACTACGCAGGCCCGTGAGCGAGGCCTCGGAGGGATCGGTCAGCAGCCACGCGTGCAGGCCGGCGGCAAGGGCGAGGGCGCGGTCCTCCCCCGCGGGAAGGGTGGCAGCATGGGCCAGCAGGCCGCGCGGATCGGCGCCGGACCAGCTGAGGTACAGGGAGCGGAGGGCGGCGTGGTCGGTGCCCTCCTCACGCAGCCAGGATTCCAGCCGCGCGCCGCGTTCCGGCTCGCGCGCCGCCCAGGCCGAGCAGAGTTGCGCCAGCCATTCGGCGCGGGTGTCGCCCGAGACAAGCCCGAGGGCCTGGGCGGCCTGGACGAAGGCACCCTGGCGCAGGAGGGAGGCCTGGATCACCGAACCCAGGCGCGATGCACCGGAAGCGTGGGCATGCCCGGTGGAAAGCAGGCCCGACAACTCGCGCAGGGCATGGTCTGGATGGGCCCCGAGGACCTCATAGACGGCCAGGCTGAGTGTGCCACGGAGGGGTTCCGGGAGCTGGTGGAGGGCTTGCAGCGCTGAGGAGGGGTCCTTCCGAAGCAAGGTGAGCAAGTGCGCCTGCAGCCCGGCGACGTCGGCAGCCAGCACCTGCTCCCCTGCGGAGCCGTGCTGGCAGCAATCCTGGGACGAAGCGACGCTGTCTCGTTCAGCCTGCGCAAGGGGGGGCGGGCCTGGAAGGGCTCCGCTTCCTGAGGGGGACAGGGTAGTCCCGGAGGCGAAGGTGGACCTGGTAACCGCCACCTGCACGCCTGCCTCGGCGGAGTCGGCGCAATCCCCCACCCTTAGGCCATGCCAAACCCAGGCACCGCAGAGTGCTGCGAGGCACACGGCGCTGACCAAAAGGGAGACGCGCAGACGCTCATGCCTGCGAGGCACACGGAAACGGGGCGGGGGCATACGGACAGGGGCTGGGGCGAGGGCGGGCCGAAAAACAGGGATAGGGCAGGAGCAGTAGGGCCCGGCTAGGCTGCAAATTTAGCGGTAGTGTCAGCAAACTAATTAGCGTGTCTAGCTTAATAAGTAGTTTCCGCATGCAAAATTTGCCTAATTAGGAGGCCACAAACGGGTCCTTTCATGAAACAGCCCCCGCTTATGGAAACTGGATTCTCCCTGGTCCTCCCCTCAGCTCCCGCAATGGCACGCGTCCTGCAAGAGGGCGGCGCCTCGCCTCCCTCAAACGCGCCACCAGCGCGAAAACTCCTCCATGCCGACCGCTCCCGCCTCCGTCGCCTCCGCGACCTCGAAAATCCATCTCATCGGTGGCGAAAAGGGAGGAGTCGGCAAGTCACTGACCGCCCGCCTGCTCGCCCAATACTTCATCGACCACGAGCTTCCCTTTGTCGGCTTCGACACCGACCGCTCCCATGGCGCGCTGCTGCGCTTCTACGCGGGCTATGCCTCGTCCGTGGTGCCCGACACCTATGAGGGCCTCGACGTCATCGTCGAAAGCGCCGCCGAGCAACCCGGCCGCCGCGTCCTCGTCGACCTCGCCGCTCAAACGCAAGCCCCCCTCGTCAAATGGATGGAGGACTCGGGCGTACTCGAGCTCGCCGAGGACCAACACATCTCCCTGCACTACTGGCACGTCATGGACGCCGGCCGCGATTCGGTCGACCTGCTCACCAAGCTGCTCGACCGCTTCGGCACGCGCCTGAACTACGTGCTCGTGCGCAACCAGCTCCGCGGCGAGGACTTCAGCCAGCTCGACCGCTCGGGCGAACAGGCCCGCGCCGAAAGCCTCGGCGCCAAGGTCATCGCCATCCGCCGCCTGCACGACGCCGTGGTGCAGAAGATCGACGCCTCCAACGCCAGCTTCTGGGCCGCGAAAAACAACACGGGAAAAGGCACCGGCGAATTCGGGCCCGGCCTCGGCCTCATGGAACGCCAACGCCTGCGTATCTGGCTAAATCACGCCATGTCGGAGATCGCCTCGGTGGAGCCCTGAGGTGGAAGAAGGCGGAAGGGGTCACATCTTTACAGTTTACAACCAAGTCGCTTGCGGGTTTGAAGGCAGAAGGGGTCATGCTTTACCTTTTACCCTGCGTTGCAGGGTAAAAGGTAAAGCATGACCCCTTACATGGAGGCCTTACATGGAGGTCCTTACATCGAGGAGGGATGATCGTGGCCGGGATGGACGGCTTTCGCGGCCTCCTTGGCCTTCTTGGCGGCCTTGGCCTTCTCCACCTTGCGCGCCTCTTCCTCCCGCGCCTGGATGGCGTGGAAACGGCCGTTGATCTTGGCGTCCTTGCGGGAGAGTTGATACCTGCCCATGACCCTAGAATCCCGGCGCGAGCCGCCAGCGCAACCGCAAACGGCGCGCCTGCCTCGACTCGCCAGTCCACTTACTTGTGCATGCAGGGCTTCAACTGCACATCGATCTTCATGATGTGGCTCTGAATCCAACCGCTGGCCACGCTGTGCAGCTTGCCCAGGGTGTCCTTGGTCGCCCCCTTGGCCATATAGTCCTTTTTCCAGCCCGTGAAGGTCTCCACGAACTGGGCATGGGCGGCCTTGTTCTGCGCCGCCGCAGGGCACTTGTGCTGGTCCATGCACTGCTCCTCAAACTTGAAGTGGCTCACCGCATAGGAGCCGAGGAACTCGACCAAGATATCCGCATCCTTCTTGTTGATGACCGGCGCCTTCACCATCTGCTCGAGCTTGTTGATCTTGTCGAAAAGGATCTTGTGCTGGCCATCGACCAGGGGCGATCCGACCTCGTATTGCGCACTCCATTCAAGCATGTTGGGGTATGGGGTTGAGTTCCCAATATCGGCCCGCCCCCCCGACGGCATGAATACAAAAAGGCCGCAGCCCCTGAGGGATGCGGCCTTGTAAAGCCATTCGGAACGTCTCCGAGGCAGGCTTACGGCAGGGTCGTGGAACCCATCAGGTAGCGGTCCACCTCGCGGGCCGCGGCGCGACCCTCGTTGATGGCCCACACCACGAGGCTCTGGCCACGGCGGCAATCGCCCGCGGCGAAGATGCCGGGGACATTGGTCGTGTGCTTCTCGTGCTCGGCCTTGATGTTGCTGCGGGGATCGACCTCGACGCCCAGCTCCTTGAGGAGGGGCTGCTCGGGACCGGTGAAACCCATGGCGAGGAGCACGAGCTGGGCGGGACGCACGACCTCGGTGCCGGGGACTTCCTTCGGCACGAACTGGCCCTTCTCGTTCTTCTCCCACTTCACCTCGACGGTGACGAGCTCCTTCACGGCGCCATTCTCGTCGGAGACGAACTTCTTGACGGTCGTGAGGTACACGCGCGGGTCGGCGCCGAACTTGGCGGCGGCCTCCTCCTGGCCGTAATCGACCTTGAGGACCTTGGGCCACTCGGGCCACGGATTGTTGGCCTGGCGCTCGAGAGCGGGCTTGGGCATGATCTCGATCTGGACCACGCTCCTGCAGCCTTGGCGGATCGAGGAGCCGACGCAGTCGGTGCCGGTGTCACCACCGCCGATGACGACGACATCCTTGCCCTTGGCACTGATGGCGGAACCGTCGGCGTTGAGGTTCATGACGGCCTTGGTGTTGGCGGTCAGGAACTCCATGGCGAGGTGGATGCCCTTGGCGTTGCGGCCCTCGATGGGAAGGTCGCGGCCGGCGGTGGCGCCGACGCACAGGACGGTGGCATCGTACTCCTTCGTGAACATCTGGGGTTCCACGTTCTCGCCGATGTTGGCCTTGCAGATGAACTTCACGCCCTCCTGCTCGAGCAGCTTGACGCGGCGCATGACCACTTCCTGCTTGTCGAGCTTCATGTTCGGGATGCCGTACATGAGCAGGCCACCCGGACGGTCGGCACGCTCGAAGACAGTGACCGTGTGACCGGCCTTGTTGAGCTGCGCGGCGGCGGCGAGGCCGGACGGGCCGGAGCCGATGACGGCGACCTTCTTGCCCGTGCGCACCTTCGGGGGCTCGGGGAGGACCCAACCCTCTTCCCAGCCCTTTTCGATGATCGCGTACTCGATGTTCTTGATCGTGACGGGCGGGTTGTTGATGCCGAGCGTGCAGGAGCCCTCGCAGTGCGCCGGGCACACGCGGCCGGTGAACTCGGGGAAGTTGTTGGTCTTGTGCAGGCGGGCCAGCGCTTCGCGCCAGAGGCCGCGGTAGACCAGGTCATTCCACTCGGGGATCAGGTTGTGGATCGGGCAGCCGGCGGCCATGCCGCTGATCAGCTTGCCGGTGTGGCAGAACGGAATGCCGCAATCCATGCAGCGCGCGCCCTGGTTGCGGAGCTTCTTCTCCTCCATGTGGAGGTGAAACTCCTTCCAGTCGCGAACGCGTTCAAGGGGCGGACGGTCCACGGGCAACTCCCGCAGGTACTCGATGAATCCAGTTGGCTTTCCCATCGTCGTGTAAGTGTTGGCGGTTTGTCTTGCTGGTGGTGTTAGTTGCCGCCGACGCGGGACAGGTCGCGGGCGTTCTCCTCAAAGGCTGTCATGATGGCTTCGTCACCCGTGAGACCCTGCTCGTGGGCACGGTCGATACAGGCGAGCATGCGCTCGTAGTCCTTGGGCATGACCTTGACGAATTTCGGGAGGATCTTCTCCCAGT
>JAHFTI010000014.1:11722-18940 GCA_023265535.1 Opitutaceae bacterium | reverse complement strand
GCTCGCTCTCCCCGACCGACATGCTGGCCCTGCAGCTCGACGACCGCTCGCTGGAACTCCAGCGCTGGCGCGACCTGCTGGTGACGACCCTGTCCAAGCCCGGCGCCCCCTCGACCGAAGAGCGCCGCCAGCTCCTCCAGCTGGCCAGGGCCTGGGACGGCCGCGCCGGCGCCGACTCGGCGGGCCAGCTGATCGCGAGGAGCTTCCGCAGGGCCGTGGAGAAGGCGGTCATGGACCCGCTCATGGAGCCGTGCGTGGAGAAATTCCCCGGCTTCAGGTGGACACGCTTCAACAGCGGGCCCGCCATCCGGAGGATCCTGGAGGAACGCCCCGCACACCTGCTCGACCCGCGCTTCGGCTCCTGGGAGTCGCTGCTGCTGCAGGCGGCGGACGACACGGCCCTGGCCTGCGCGCCGCTTGGGAAGAAGACCTGGGCGGAGCAGAACACGGCGGCGATCCGGCACCCCCTGCTGCGCGGCCTGCCGCGCTTCCTCAGCTCCTGGGCCGACATGCCGGCGGACCCGCTGGCCGGTGACAGCGACGTGCCCCGCGTGGCGCGCCCCTCCTTCGGCGCGAGCGAGCGCTTCGCGGTCTCGCCGGGGCGCGAGGCGGAGGCCTACCTCCACATGCCCGGCGGCCAGAGCGCACACCCGCTCTCGCCGTGGTTCCGCGCAGGCCACCAGGCCTGGGTTCGCGGCGTGGCGCAGCCCTTCCTGCCCGGCCCCGCCAAGGCCACGCTTGTATTGAAACCCTGAATACACGCCTCCGCCAGCCCCCGCCCACAAGCACAGCCCCGCCCGCACCACCGCGCAACACCACGCGCCGCGCCGCACAGCGCGGCACCGCCCCCCTTCACCGCCATGCCTCTCCACATCCTCGAACATCCGCTCGCCGCGCACTTCGTCACGCACCTGCGCAACAAGAACACCAAGCCCGTCACCTTCCGCACCATCTCCTACCAGCTCAGCCTGCTGCTGGCGGTGGAGGCCACGCGCAGCCTGCCGACCGTGGAGAAGGAGATTGAGACGCCGCTCGAGACCCTGCGGTCGCGCGTGCTCTCGCGCCCGCTCGTCGTGGTGCCGATCCTGCGCGCCGGCCTCGGCATGGTGCAGCCCTTCCTGGACCTGTTTCCCGATGTCAGCGTGGGCTACATCGGCATGGAGCGCGACCACCAGACCGCACGCGCACACAGCTACTACTGCAAGCTCCCGCCCCTGGCCGGCACCCGCGTCATCCTCGTCGACCCCATGCTGGCGACAGGCGGCTCCGCGGCCCAGGCCCTCTCGATCGTGAAGGCGGACGGCGCCACCGACGTGGCCATGGTCTGCATCGTGGCCGCCCCCGAGGGCGTGGCCGCGGTGGAAAAGCTCCATCCCGAGCTGCACATCCACACCGCCGCGCTCGACCGCGAGCTCAACGACCACAAGTACATCCTGCCAGGGCTGGGCGATTTCGGCGACCGGCTCTACGGAACCTGAACTGAGGCGTCGGGGAGGGACGACCGGGGCGCAAAAGCATCAGGCATACCCCGATAGCAGGCAGGAAGGAACCCCGCGACCATCTATCGGCTTGCGTGCCCTCCCCTCGCCCCCTCCCATGCTCGCCGCGTTTCCCCCGTGTCGAGCCCGTTTTCCAGAGACAAACTCTTTGAGATTGCCCGCAGCCTGCCCCCAGGACCCAAGGTCCTGGCCAAGCTGAGCATGCTGCTGCAGGAACTCAACGTGGGCCTCGACGAGGTGGCCGAGCACATCAAGGTGGATTCCGCCCTCTCCGCGCGCATCGTGCGCATGAGCAACAGCGTGATCTACGGCGGCCGAAGCATCGGCGCCATCGACGAGGCCGTCACCCGCGTCGGTTTCCGCGAGGTGCACCGCCTGGTCGGCTTCGTGACGACCGACCGCCTCAACGACCGCAACCTGCGTTTCTACCAGGTGGACGCCCATTTCATGCGTGAACACATGTTGTTCACCGCCGTTGCAGCCGAGGCACTTGCGGATTTCTGCGACATCGATCCCCACCAGGCCTACACGGCCGGCCTCCTGCGCACGCTGGGCATGCTGGTGCTGGACCGCACCGCGGAGCACCTGACGGCCTGCGACCTCTACGATCACGGAAAGTACGGGCATTACCTGGGTTGGGAGGCGATCAACTTCGGCCTGCCCAACACGGAGGTGTCCGCGATGATCCTGGAGGACTGGCGTTTCCCGCAGGCGATCATCGACGGCATCCGCGAGCATTACCTCACCAAGGCGTCGGACTACGACAACCCCATGGCGTGCCTGATCAATGTGGCGGGCCTGAGCGTGGCGCAGGCCTCGCTGACCCTGCCCGGCGACCGCCGCCACTGGGAACTGACCCAGCGCAAGCTGGACGCGCTCGGCATCACCGAGGACATGCGTGAGATGGCCTCGAACCGCGCCGCCTACCGCTTCAACAAGCTGCGGGCGGTCGTGGCCTGAGAAGCGGCCTGAGGCGCCTGCGAGGCGCTTTCCTCAGACCAGCACCAGGTCGTTGCGGTGCACGACCTCGAGGCGCTTGCGCTGCGGGTAGAGCTTGGCCATCGCGTCGGACTTGAGGCCGGCCAAGGCGGGAATCTCCTCGCTGGCGTAGCTCACCTTGCCACGCGCCACGGTGGTGCCGTCTGGTCCGGCGATGTTGACCACCTCGCCCGCATCGAAGCGGCCCTCGTAGCCGGTCACGCCCACGGCGAGCAGGCTGCGGCCCTGCTCCAGCAGCGCGCGCACGGCATTGGCATCGACACTGAGCACGGCGTGCGGGCGCTGGAAATGGGCGAGCCAGCGTTTCTTGGCCTCCATCTTCAGGCCGCTGGGGACAAAGAAGGTGCCGGGGGCCTTGCCCGCGAGCAGGCGCGGCACAATGTTCTCCTCGGTGCCGCTGGCGATGAAGACGCCGCAGCCGGCCTTGGTGGCGACCTTGGCCGCGGAAATCTTGCTGATCATGCCACCCACCGCGGTCTCGCTGGTGGTGCCGCCCGCCATTGCCTCGATCTCCGGGGTGATCCTCTCGACGACCGGGACGATCTCGCCGGTGCCCTTCATGTCGATGAGGCCGGGGGCGGTGGAAATGATGAAGAGGTGGCTGGCCTCGACGAGGCTGGACACCATGGCCGACAGGGTGTCGTTGTCGCCGAACTTGATCTCGGCGGCGCTGACCGTGTCGTTTTCGTTGATGACCGGGACCGTGTCGTAGGCGATGAGCTGCTTAAGCGTCTCCTTCACTCCCAGGTAACGGGCGCGCACGCGCAGGTCGTCATGGGTGAGGAGCACCTGGGCCACGGTGATGCCATGGGCGTTGAACCCCTCCTGCCAGATCTGCATGAGGCGGCTCTGTCCGATGGCGGCGCAGGCCTGCTTCTTGCAGACCTCGCGGGGCTTCTTGGGGAGCTTGAGCGCTCCCATGCCCAGTCCCACGGCGCCCGAGGACACGATGATGACCTCCACCCCTTGGGCTCGCAGCTGGGCCACCTGCGAGCAGATGGCTGCGATGCGCTGCATGTTGAGCTGGCCGATGCCCGTGGTGAGCACACCGGTGCCGAGCTTGATGACCACCCGGGAGGGTTTGGAAGGGCAGGAAGTTTCGCGTGAGGGCATGGCAGGAAGGAGAGCTCCCGGACGGCGGCGTCCATGGAGGGAAACCAGTGGAGGGAAGCCGGGCTCCGGGCACAATCACGGAAATGGGGGCGCGGAAAACATCCGGCACACGCCCCCTTTTCCCACCCGGCGGCAGCAGGCCGCCCCCGCGGCTGGCGGAGGCGACGGCACGGCGGGCTGCTCAGACGACGAGCAATTCCTTCTCCTTGGAGGCGAGATGGGACTCGATCTCCTTGATGAACTTGTCGGTGAGCGTTTGGAGCTCCTTCTCGGTGCGCTTGGACTCGTCCTCGGGCAGCTTGGCCTTCTTGAGGCCGTCCATGGCGTCGCGGCGCACATTGCGCACGTGGACGCGGCCTTCCTCGGCCAGCTTGTGGGCGACCTTGACGAACTCCTGGCGGCGCTCGCGGCTCATGTCGGGAAGCGGCACGCGCACGGTCTTGGCGTCGACGACGGGGTTGAAGCCGATGTTGGCGATCTGGATGCCCTTCTCGATGGCCTTGGTGAGGCCGGCGTCCCAGGGGGTGATGAGGATCACGCGGGGATCGGGCGTGTTGATGGCGGCGCAATCCTTGATGCGCATCTGGCTGCCGTAGGCATCGATCATCACGTTCTCGACCATGGCAGGCGAGGCCTTGCCGGTATGGATCGTGGAGAATTCGTGGAGCGTATGGTCGACGGCTTTCTTCATCCGGACCTGGGCGTCATTGACGATGGGGTGTGACATGATTGGGCTGGGTTGGAGAGTGTGGGAGACTGTGTGCTGCCGGTGGCGGGCGGCGGTGGCGGTGGCTTAGCCGTGGACGAGGGTGCCGACCTTCTGGCCGGTGACGGCCTTGCGGATGGCCTGGGGATCGTTCAGGTCAAACACGATGATCGGGATATTGTTGTCGAGGCACAGCGAAAAGGCGGTGGAATCCATGACGTTGAGGCGCTGCTTGAGGGCGTCGATGAAGGTGAGCTGGTCGAACTTGACCGCATCGGCATATTTCTTCGGGTCCTTGTCGTAGATGCCGTCGACCTTGGTGGCCTTCATGATGATGTCGGCGTGGATCTCGCTCGCGCGCAGGGCGGCGGTGGTGTCCGTGGAGAAATAGGGGTTGCCGGTGCCGGCGACGAAGATGACCACGCGGCCCTTCTCGAGGTGGCGCACGGCGCGGCGCAGGATGAAGGGCTCGGCGACCTCGTTCATGGGGATGGCGCTCTGGACGCGCGTCTTCACGCCCATCTTCTCGAGGCAGTCCATGATGGCCATGCCGTTGATGACGGTGGCGAGCATGCCCATGTAGTCGCCGGTGGTGCGGTCCACGCCGCGCTTCTCACCGAGCACGCCGCGGAAGATGTTTCCGCCGCCGATCACGACGCAGGTTTGGACGCCGAGGTCATGGACCTCCTTCACCTGGGCGCAGATGCGCTCGAGGGTGGCGCCGTCAATGGGGTCGCCGGACTTACCCCCGCGAAGAACCTCGCCGGAGAGCTTCAGGACGACACGTTTGTACTTAACATCGGGTGCAACAACCTTGCCTTCTTCCATGAAGCTGAGGAAACGCCTCCTCAAAAAGCGCGTCAATGCCCGAGATTGCGCGACTGCGGGGGCTTCCGCGACGGCTCAGCGGGCTGCGGGAGGGGGAAGGGGAGGGGCGGCACGCAGGGTGGCGAGGGCCTTTTCGAGGGCGTCGCGGTCGGCCTGGGTGGCGGCGAGGGGGCGCAGGGCGACGAGGGCGGCCTCGCGCCGTGGGGCGGGGGCACGGGTGGCCTGGGTGCAGAGCAGGATCAGGCCGCGGAGGGCGAGGTCGCGGTCGTCGCCCGTGGCGGCGAGCACGGCGGAGCGCAGGAGGCCGGCGTGGGCGAACTGCGCGGAGGAGGAGAGCAGGCGGACCTGGTCGCGCCAGTCCGCGCTGCCGGGGCGGGCCAGGCCGGCGGTGAAATAGGCGGCGGAGGCGGGCGTATCCAAACCGGCGATACCGGCGCGCAGGGCCCTGAGGCGGGCATCGGCGACGGAGGCGGAGGAGACCGCGGCCGCGGGCATGGCTGCGGAGGCGGGTGCCGAGGCCGCGGGCCCGCCGGACGGAGCCGGGGCCGGGGCGGGGGCGGGGGCGCCGAGGCGGGCGAGCAGCTGGGAGGCCATGGCGGCCGGCTCGGGGTGGCGGGGTGCGAGGGAGCGCAGGGCCGCCTCAAGTATCCGTATTTCAGATACATCCTGGAGCCGGTCGAGCAGCGTGAGCAGGCGCGCGAGGTCGCCGGGGGCGGCGAGCAGGCGGACCGCCTCGAGTGCGGAGGCGCGCAGGGAGGGGTCCGAGGCCAGGCCGGACTCGAGGGCGATGCAGGCGGGCTCGAAGACGGCGCGGTCGCCGCGCGTGGCGCTCACCTCGAGGAGCACGGCGGCGAGCGGGGCGGGGGCACCGCCGAGGCGCTCCCTGAGCAGCGGGTCGACGGCGGGGTCGGAAAGGCGGGACAGGATGGCGGCGGCCTCGGAGGCGTTCTCACCCTGGGCGGCCACGAGCCCGAGCAGGCGCGGCAGGTCGGCGGCGGAGCCCTGGCGCACCAGGACCTCCACGCCGGCGGAACGCAGGGAGGCCTCGGGGGCGGCGAGTGCGCTGAAGGCCAGCTCGCGGGCGACGGCATCCCGGTTGGCGGCAAAGGCCTCGAGCAGGGCGCTGCGCACGGGCAGGGGGAAGCCGGGCCAGGAGGAGACGACGACCGAGTTCAGGTCGGAATGGCGTGCGGCCACGATGGCAGACACCGCGGCGGCGCGAAGTGCCGCATCCTCGCCACGCAGGGCTGCGAAGAGCTCGGGTGAGGCGGAGGCGCCGTCAAAGAGGGCCAGGGACTGCAGGCTCGAGATGCGGAGGGTCTGGGGCCAGGGACCGGAGAGCACCTCGCGACAGCTGCGCACCGCGGAACTGCGGATCGACTCGGGGGCGGTGCGGGTGCCGGCGATGCGCGCAAGGGCGGCCACGAGGGCGCGCACGCGCAGTTCGGCAAATTCGGGGCGCACGGGAAGGGCGCGCAGGGCCTGGTAGGCGCCACTGCTGCCGATCGTGCCCAGGGCCCGGATGGAGGCCTCGGCCAGGGCGAGGTCCTCGCCGCGGGCCAGCGTGCCCAGCACGGGAACCGCCCCCTGCACCTGCCTGCGCTCCACCACGCGCACCAGGGCGGCCCGAGAGGGGAAAAACTCATCGGAGAGCAGCCTGAGCAAGGCCACCTCGGCGTCTCCACCGGGCACACGCACAAGGGTGTCCTCGGCGGCGGCGCTCCAACGCGGATCAGCGCAAAGCGTGGCGAGGGACGGGACCGCCTCGGGACCGGCCACCAGGGCGAGGGAGCGGATGACCCAGAGGCGCCCCGCCTCAGGCAACTCACGCTCAGCGAGCAGGGTGAGCAATTCGTTCTGCAGGGCAGCGCGGCGCGCACCCTGGGCCTCGCGCAGGAGGGCTTCGGCGCGGGCCACTCCGCCGCCACGCTGCCAGGCGGCCTGCTCGAGGGCGGGGCTCAGGCTGGAGGCGGGACTCTGCGGCGCCGCAGGAAGCGAGGAATCCGTGGCGCAGCCAGCGACCAGGAACAGGCCGGCCAAGGCCAGGGCGACGCGGGCGGAGCGGGCAGGAGG
>JAHFTI010000014.1:0-11712 GCA_023265535.1 Opitutaceae bacterium | reverse complement strand
AGGAAAACGGCGCGAAGGGGCGCCGTGGCGCCTCCAGATAGACAGGCGGCCGGGCCTCCCGCAAGGCCTGCTTGGCATGCTTTCAACGGGCTGTCCCCCACCCTGCCGCAGCCGGTGGGACACCGTGTGCCAAAGGCGGGCAATTTCGTCCCCAATGGCGCAGTTCTGTCACAGCGGCCATGGCGGACAGCACTACACAACTATCTATTATCAAATACTTTACATATCAGCAATTCCGCGGCACAGCGTGTGCATAAGGGTATTCCGTCAGACGAAAGTCAGACACAACACAACCAACTCACTCTTCCAAAACCAAACTCAAATAGGAAACCACAGCCATGCGCCTCATCACCTACACTCCCGCCACCCGTTGCAGCTCCCCCTCCCTCCTCGCCGCGAATCCCTTTGCGGTGCTTGAGGCCGAAATGAGCCGCATCCTTGGAACCAACACCCAGAACGGCTTCTCCGAGGCCGCCTCCGAAGGCAGCTGGATCCCGGTCAGCATCCACGAGGAAGCCAACAGCTACCTGCTCCACGCCGAGCTGCCTGGCGTCCGCAAGGAGGACATCGGTATCGAACTGCTCGACGGCCAGCTCAAGCTGAGTGCCACGCGCCGCTGGAAGGCCGGCGAGACCGAGCACAAGCAGAACTTCGCCCGCAGCATCACCCTGGGTGAGGACGTCGAGGCGGAGAAAATCTCGGCGACCCATGAGAACGGGCTGCTCACGGTGACCCTGCCGAAACGCGAACAGCCCAAGCCGCGCAAGATCTCCGTCGGATAAGACAAATTCCTTAACACACTCAAAGCGCAACCCGGCGCAGCTTCACCTCACGGTGGGCTGCGCCGGTTTAATTTTCCACAAACAGCCCGGGGTGAGCCCGTTCAACACCGAGCAGTGGCCGCCCCTTCAGAACATTGACAGTCCCGCCGGCCATTTTTCTGATGGCCCCTTCATGTTTTTCCACATGCAAAAGATTCGTCTTATCGCACTCACATTCATTGCAGCTCTCGGCCTGGCCTCGCTCCAGGCCGCCGAGACCGTGCCGGCGCCCGCTGGTTCGACCAACGCCCAGGTCACCCAGTCAGTGCCCGCGGCACCCGCGGCCGTGCAGGTGACCTCACCCGACCTGATCGAGCATCTGGTCGACTTGGTGTTGGAGCGTTTCGGCGTGAACACGGGAGGCAACACCCTCACCCACTGGGCCCTCTTTGCAGGGCTGATGATCGGCGCATGGGTCCTGCGCACCATCATCACCACGGCGATCTTCAAGGTGCTCAAGCACTTCGCATCGAAGACGGAGACCACCCTCGACGACAAGCTGTTCCCGGCGCTGGAGGGTCCGACCAAGGGCCTGATCTTCGTGGTGGGCACGCTGATGGCCTTCAAGGTGCTGAAGCTGCCCGAATCCATGGACGTGACGATCGGCTACGCCTACAAGGTCGCCTTCCCGGCGGTCATCTTCTGGGGAATCATCCGGGCCATGGACGCCGTCGTCGAGCATCTCGGCGAGGTGGCCAAGGAGAAGGGCATGGGCATCGCCGCCTTCCTTCCCCTCATCAAGAAGACCGTCATCGGCGTCTTCATCATCCTGGCAGCCCTCACGATCATCCAGAGCTTCGGTTATGACGTGAAGACCTTCGTCGCCGGTCTGGGTATCGGCGGTCTGGCGTTCGCGCTCGCTGCGCAGGACACCATCGCGAACCTCTTCGGTTCCTTTGTGGTGGCCATCGACCAGCCCTTCAAGGTGGGCGAGACCGTGCGCATCGGCGCCAACGAGGGCACGGTGGAGGACATCGGCATGCGCTCGACCAAGCTGCGCACGCCCAACCGCACCCTCATCGCCATCCCGAACCGCACCGTGGCCAACGAGGCCATCGTGAACCTGTCCCGCATGCCGCAGCGCCGCGTGGACCAGATGCTGGGCGTGAGTTATGACGCAAATGAGGAGAAGCTGACCGCCTTCATCGAGGACGTGCGGGGCATCCTGGCCAGCGACCCCGACGTGCACCAGCAGACCATCGTGGTGAATTTCGTGAACTACGGCAGTTCCTCGCTGGACGTCCAGGTGGTGTACTTCACCTCCAACCCGGACTGGGCCAAGCACCTCGTCACCCGTGAGCGCATCAACCTGCGCATCATGCGTGCCCTGAATGCGCGAGGCCTGAGCTTCGCCTTCCCGACGCAGACCGTGCAGCTCGACGGCCCCGTGGCCCGGGCGCTGGCGACCGCAAAGCAGGCCTGAGCGGAACCGCCGCTTGCCATCGAACGAGGCGCCCCCCCCGACCGGAGGGCGCCTTTATTATGCCCGCTTGGGGCTGAACTGCAGCCAGATGTTTGCCAGGGTGATGAGGCCGCCGCCCACGAGCAGGTGCCAGGAGGCGGACTCGTTGGCGTAGGCAATGCCGGCCCAGAGGGAAAAGAGGGCGGGAAGGCAGAGGGCCATGAGTGAGCCGAAGATGGGCTCCACACAGTAGATGAGGCCGGCCTCGGTGCTGCTGATGCGCGGCTGCCAGGTGTTCATGATGAGGAAGGCGCCGAGTGTGCAGAACAGGGTCAGCATGAGGGTGAGGCCAAGCCAGGGCAGGTTGGTCCAGAAAACGAGCAGGTCGGAGGGGGCTGGGGTCACGACCAAGGCGAGCCCCCAGAAGAGCAGCATCTCGGTGCACACCATGACAAAGGTGATGCGCAAGGCGTTATTGCCTGCGTACTCCGGACGCTCGAGAGTGAGGATCTGCCCCATGAAGAACAGGGAGCACAGCAGGGTTTCGAGCTCGCCGCGGCCGAGGCTCAGGTTGTGCCAGTCGAAGCGCCCCAGGATGGCGGCACCCGCCAGCACGAGCAGGCAGCAGAGCCAGACCTGGAGGCCGGGATTGCGCCGGTGGCGGAGGGCCAGCCAGACGGGGATGAGGATGGCGTAGAACTGGGTGAGGAAGGCGGAGACGGAGGCGTCGGTGAACTGGAGTCCGTCGTTCTGGAAGAGCATGCCGACGCCCGCGAAGCAGCCGAGCCAGAGCCCCTGGCGCAACTCGCTGGCGGTGGTGCCGAGCAGGCGCCTGCCCTGCCAGGCCGCGAGGATGAGGGCGGCGAGCAGGAAGCGGGGGGCCACGGTCATCGCAGTGATGAACCAGTTGCCGCTGCCCGGCAGCAGGGCGGCATGGATGAGCGTGAGCGCCTTGATCGCGGGAAAACTGAGGCCCCAGAAAAAGTTGGCCAGCAACAACATAAGAATGGCGTTACGGTGCCTGTGTGCGGGGTTGGCCTGGGGGGAGGAGGGCATGGGGGACGTGGGTGCCGGGCTAAAAAAAAAAACCGCCGGGGGCACGGGGCCCCCGACGGTCACAAAGACGGGCTTATCAGGCCTTCTCGAGGTTTTGGGAGACCAGCTTGGTCATCTCGAACATGCTGACCTGCTTCTTGCCACCGAAGACAGCCTTGAGGGCCTCATCGGCGTTGATCTGCTTCTTGTCCTTCTTGTCCTGCAGACCATTCTTCTTGATGTAGTCCCAGAGCTTCTTGGTGAGCTCGGTGCGGGGGAGGGGCTTGGCGCCGACGACGGCGGCGAGCTTGGCGTTGGGCTTCACGGGCGCCATGAAGGCGGCATTGGGCTTGCGGGCGGATTTTTTGGCCATGTGGAGGTTTTGGTTGAGGTTGCTTATAAAGTAAGCGGAGAGGTTTCTAGAGCGAAAAACAGGCGGATGCCGAGTGAAAAATGACGCAGCCCACAGGGAAAAATCGCTGTTTACACACGCTTGACACCGGGCCAAAGGAGGCGCAGGAGCCCGGAAAGCCCCGCGCAGGGGGCCGGAAATTCGTATCCACACAACGGATACAACTGCGGGCGCCCCACGCTGTATCCAATTAATGGATACAATACGGCGGGCCTCAGTTCTGGGCGGGCGGCGGCGGCGGCGTGGCGCCCTGCTGCTGGCGCTGGAGGCGGCGGCGGCGCACCTCGGCCATGATGTCCTCCTGGGCCTTCGCCTGCTGGGCCTGCGTGGGATTGAGCACCACCGGGGTGACGGGGCCCTGCGCCTGCGGGGCGGCGGCCACGGCCGCGGGCGGGGCGCCGGGCGCGGCCTTGGCGGCGCGCGGCTTCGCGAGCGGGATGCGCAGGGTGCGGCCGGAGGCCTCGACCGTCACGATGTCGGAATCCCCCGACTGCTCGTAGGCGCGCACCGTCCAGCCCTGGGGGCTGGCCTCGTTGAGGGCGACCCAGGCGCCCTTCCTGGTGGTGGCGTCGACGAGGTTGAAGTAGCGCTGCCCACCCTGCTCGAAGATGCCGCGCAGCTCGACGACACCGGCCGCCTGCGCGGTGAGGCCGCCGTCGCCCGCGGGGAGGAAGGGGGACTCGGTCGTGAGCGCGCCCTCGCCCCATGCCAGCAGGGGCAGAAGGAGGAGGGGCAGGACCCGGAGCGGGAGGGGGCGCGGACCGATCATGGTGTGCTAGGATATGCGGCGAAGTGACGCCCGGTCAAGCGGGGCGGTTTCATCGGGGCCCGGAAGGACGCCGGCGGACCGACCAGAGCGCCCTGCCGGTGACCGCACCCAGCACGACGATGCCGCCCACGAGCGCCCAGGCCGAGGGACGCTCGGCGCGCACAAGGAAAACCCAGACCGGGTTGAGCAGGGGCTCGATGACGGGGATGAGCACCGCCTCGAGAGCGGTGACGCTGCGGATGGCGCGCGCGTAGAGCCAGTAGGAGCAGCCCAGCTGGACCACGCCCAGCACGGCGAGCGCGCCCAGCCGACCGCCGAGGGCAGGGGCGATGTGAGCATGGAGGGCACGCCCACGACAAAACCGATGAAGTTGCCCAGGATGATGGACTCGACCGGCGAGCCGTCCTTCTGCCGGCGCAGGGCCATGGTCATGAGGGCGAAGGCCAGGCCGCTGAAGATCGCCATGAGGTTGCCCAGCGTGTTGCCCAGGGCCAGGCCGCTGTCCGCAAAGAACAGCGCCATGCCGCCCAGCACCACCACGATCGTGAGCCAGTCCACGCGCGTGGCGCGCTCCCCCAGGAACCAGGAGCCGAACAGCGCGATCCAGACGGGTGCGGTGTACTGGAGCAGGATCGCGTTCGCCGCCGTGGTCATCTTCGTGGCCGCGACAAAGCTGAGCGTGCAGGCGGCGTAGGAGAAGGCCCCGAGGAAGAGGTCGCGCGAGGGGCGGAAGCGCAGCCCGCGGTGCGTGAGCAGCAGGAAGACGCCGGCGATGATGCCACGCCCGCCCGCCACCGCGAGGGGCGGCCAGTCCACGCTCTTGATGAGCAGGCCACCCAGGCTCCAGAGCAGGGCGGCCGCGATCAGCTGCGCAACGGCGCGGGAATGGGTGGGTGCGGGCATGGTGCGAATGAGCAGGGACTACGGCACAAAGCGCGCCGCATTGCCAGTCCCTCCTCGGCCAGGCCCCGGTCTCAGCCGCCGGCGGCCTTGGCCGTGATGCGCTGCATCCAATGGTCGAGCTTGGCGCGCAGCTCCTCGGGGTGGATCGGCTTGGAGAGGTAGTCGTCCATGCCGGCGGCGAGGCACTTCTCGCGGTCGCCCGGCAGTGCGTTCGCCGTGAGGGCTATGATGACCGGCTGGCGCGCCGAGGGAAGGCGGCGGCGGATCTCCTGGGTGGCCGCGAGGCCGTCCATGTCCGGCATCTGCATGTCCATGAGAATGATCGGGAAAGGCTCCGACTCCATCGCGTGCACGGCCTCCACGCCGTTGCGGGCTAGGCAGGCCTGCCAGCCCTGGCGCTTGAGCATGGAAAGGGCGACCTTCTGGTTGACCAGGTTGTCCTCGGCGAGCAGCAGGCGCGGTCCCGGCGCGCCCTCGGGGGCGCTCGCGGCGGGTGCCTTCGCCGCACCGGCGGCGGCCCCGGCGGGGGCTGCGCCGGCCTGTATCTGTTTTCCGAATACACGTTGCAGCGCGGAAAGCAGGAGGCGCGGCTTGAGCGGCTTGGAGACGGTGTCGGCCGCCCCCACCTCCGCGGAAAGCGCCGACTTGATGCCGAGCGGGGACAGGAGCAGGAGCGGCACCCCGATGCCCTTGACCGCGGACACGTAGGCCTCGTCGCGCAGCAGCACGGAATCGAGCACCACGGCATCGGTGCCGGTGACCACCGCCTCGCGCAATTCCTGCGCGGTGCCCACGGACCTTGCCATGGCACCCCAGGACTCGACGTGCGCCTGCAGCAGGCGGCGACCATGGCCCGTCGGCATGGCGACGACGATCCTGCGCCCCTGCAGGGGCGTGGGGGCGGGCGCATTCGAGACGGCGGCCTCGGCGTAGCAGGGAATGATGAAGGAGAATGTGGAGCCCACGCCGGGCATGCTCTCGGCCCAGATGCGGCCGCCCATCAGCTCCACGAGCCTGCGGCAGATGGCGAGCCCGAGGCCGGTGCCGCCGAACTGGCGCGTGGTGGAGGAGTCGACCTGGCTGAACGACTTGAAGAGGCGGTCCATGCGCTCGGGCGGGATGCCGATGCCCGTGTCACGCACAAAGAACTCCAGCCCGATCACGGTGGAGCCCGCGACCTGCGAGGGCTCGCCCTCGTCGGGATTGAGCTCGGCGGGCCGAACGACCACCTCCACCTCGCCCTGCAGGGTGAACTTCGAGGCGTTGGCCAGCAGATTCACCAGGATCTGGCGCAGGCGGGTGACGTCGCCATCGATCACGGAAGGCACGCGCGGGTCGATCCAGCAGTGCAGCTCAAGGCCGCGCTCGGCCATCGCGGGGGCGATGATCTCCACGGCGGACTCGACGCATTCGTGCAGGCCGAAGGGATGGCGCTCCAGCTCGATGCGGCCCGACTCGATCTTTGAGAAATCAAGGATCTGGTTGATGATCTGCAGCAGCGACTCGCTCGCCGTGCGGATCGTGCTCGCGCACTCGCGCTGCTCCGCGTCGAGCTTGGAGTCGAGCATGAGGCTCGCCATGCCGATGACCGCGTTGAGCGGCGTGCGGATCTCGTGCGACATGTTCGCGAGGAAGTCGCTCTTCGCGCGCGCCGCCGCCAACGCCTCGTCCTTGGCCTGGAGGATCTCGTTCTCCCAGCGCTTGCGCTCGGAGATGTCCTGGAAGGTGCCGAAGATGCGGGCGGCCTTGCCATGGGCCATCTCGACCTTGCCGATCGTGCGCACCCAGAGCCTGCGCCCCTTGGCGGTGTCGATCTGCAACTCATAGTCCCAGCCCTCGCCGTCGCGGATGCTGCGCGCCGTGGCCTCCTGGATGATGGCCTGGTGCTCGGGCACGTAGAAGCTGTTGGCCTTTTCGGTGTCGATGACCGTGCCCACGTCGAGGCCGTGGATGCGGTAGGTTTCCTGCGACCAGGAAAGCTGGCGCGTCTCCACGTTGTAGTCCCAGCTGCCGATGCGCGCGAGGTGCTGCGCCTCGTTGAGCTGGGCCTCGGAGGCCTTCAGTTTTTTCTGGGCGAGGTACTTGTCGGTGATGACCTCGGAGAAGATGGTGATGCCGCCGATCTCGCCGTCGACGCGGTACCAGGGGTGGCACTCCCAGCGCAGCCATTCCTCGGAGCCGTCGGGGCGGACGAAGCGGTCCTCGTCGCGCCGCTCCACCGCGCCGCCCAGGCAGCGCAGGTAGGCATCGCGCCAGTGGCGCGGCAGGTTCGGGAACATCTCCATGTGGGAGCGTCCCTGGAGGTCGCCGGAGGGAAGGGCGTAGTCGTAGATCCAGCGTTGCGAGATGGCGAGGTAGCACAGTTCGCTGTCGAGCAGGGCGACGGCGGCGGGCGTGTGCTTGATGAACTCCTCGAGCTGGCGCTGCTTGGCGAGGAAGGCCTCGGCGGTCTTCTTGCGCGCGGAAATGTTGGTGATGACGGCGAGGGTGCTGCCGGCGGGAAGGCCGGGACGGCGCAGCTCGCTCAGGGCGAGCGTGGCGGGGAAACGCGTGTCGTCGCGACGGCGCATCGACCATTCGCGGGCGCGGCCGTCGTGGTGCGCCACCTGGCAGTGGAGGATGAGCGCCTCCTGGATTCCAACCTTGCGGCCCAGGGTCATCGAAAGGCGGGAGGAAAGTGCGGTGAGCTCGGCCGGGTCAAAGAAGCTGGCGGCGTGCAGGCGGTCGACGACCTCGGCGGCGCGGTAGCCGAAGAAACGCTCGGCCATGCGGTTCATCAGGCAGATGATTCCGTCCTCGCGCCAGGCGACCAAGGCCACCGCGGCATTGTCGAATGCCATGCGCGCGAGCGCCGCCTCGTCTGTCGACGGGACAACACCCGTCACGGCCGGTGTGGCGGAAGGTGGCAAACCAAGATCCATCTGCACGTATATCGACCGAAGCGCCGCCTCCTTCAACGCCGGGTTCTTACGAAATTCCCCCCATGGACTGAGACTGGACCCCAGCGCTTAAACCTGTAACGTGAGCACACATGCGCCTCACCCTGCCAAGCGCGGCACTTCGCTTCCTCGCCCTGGCTTGCCTGGGGTGGCTCATTGCGGCAAGTACTTGGGCGGCAACTCCATACACGGGAGAATTTCTTTTTTTCAGCGGCGAGGACCTGCCGGGCTTGCGCAGCCGCGTGGGCAGCGCAGAGGCTGCCGCGCTCATGGGGCGCCTGCAGGGGGTCCTCGGTGAAGTCCCCGCCGGCAACTGGCAGGAAGCCCACCAGCTGGCGGGACGCGCCCTACTGGCCCAGCTCCTGAAAGACAAGCCGCTGCCAGGAAAGGAATTGTCCGAGAGGCTGCACCGTATCCTGTCAGCCTCCGATCCCGGCCCTGGACTTTCACCCCTCTGCGCAGCCGCCACCACCCTCTACGGGGCCAGCATGGCCTTTGATCTTGGCAAGGGCAACTTGAGCCGGGCCGACCGGGAGAGCCTTTCCAAACTCCTGCTGGCCAAGTCAAGGGCCCTCGCCACCCTCGCCCTGAGCTCGGACAGCGACAGCGCCCCCGACCTTGAAGCAGCCACCGCCCTGGGGGCATCGGGCCTCGCAGCGCTGTGCGCCGCCGGCCCCGGCACCAGCGAGCAGGAGCGCGCCGCACGGGCACACGCCACGGCCTGCCACAACGCGGTGCGGCAGATCCTCGAGCAGCTGGGCGACAGGGGCTGGCCGCGCGAAAGCCTTCCCTCACTGCGTCAGGCCCTGGCCCATGGACTCGGCGCCTTCATGCTGGCCTGGAAACACCAGTCGGCGGACGAAGGGCTGAGCACCCGCTACGGAAGACCCTGGGCCGCACTTTACGCGACCCTGCTCATCCCGCCGCAGCCTCCCGGCGCAAACGGTCCTGACAGCCCCCGGTTCGGCCCCCTGAACTCCGCGCTCCCATCAGACAAGCCGGCGGCTGCCTGGGAATGCAGCACCGCGCTCAGCGGCGACACCCTGGTCCTGTCCTGCCTGGCGGATGCCGCCACGCGCGCAGCCCTCCTTTGGTCGCATCAGGCCTGTTTCGGAGCCAAGGGCAACGGAACCCTCGATCTTCACAAGGCAAGCGACGCACTCTTCGCCCTGCTCGGCCCACTCCTGGCAGAACTCCCCCTCAACCCGGCAAAGACACTCCCGCGCATCTGGAAGGACGAGCGCGCTGGCCTCTATGTCATGCGCAACCGCTGGGAGGGCCCTGACGACTGCGTGATGGCGGTCCACGCCAACGCCCGTCCCCATCCGCACCTGCCGTCCTTCGCCGATGCGGGCAGCTTCCGCCTGCACGCACTGGGAGGGCGCTGGGCCGTGCGAAGGGCCCAGGATGCCGCCGACCTGTCCACCAGTTCGCGCGAGAAGGAAAACGCCGTGGTCATTCCCGGCACCCACGGCTGGCTGGGCGGAACCGTGGCCCGCGCCCGCCTCCAGGCGGATGGCTCCGCCTCGCTGACCCTCAACCTGGACGCCGTGCACACCGTGGCTCCACCCAGCGGCAAGGGCTCGCGCATCGTGAGCACGACGGACATCGGAATTCGTGCAACACGTTGCCTGGCGGTTGATTACTCCGGACGCTGCGGCGCACCGGTGATGCTCGTGATGCTCGACCGCATCAAGAATGGTCCCACGCGCCGCTGGCTCCTGCACACCGCCGAGAAGGGGGTCACCCTGCGAACCGACGGCTTTGACCTCAAGGCGGCCAATGGAGCCACCCTCAAGGCCACGATCCTCTCCCCCGCCCGCCCGCGCCTGAGCGTGAGCCAGGGTCGCTGGACCGATACGATCGCAATCGACGGTGAAACGAACTTCTTTGTCATCATCACCGTGCAACCGGCGGGCGTCGACCACCCGCGCCCCCAGAGCCGCGGCGCCGACCTCGAAACGACCGTCAGGCTGGGCGACTGCCAGGTGCGTTTTGACGGGCAGGAACTGGCGATCCGGTGAACGGAGTGAAAGTCCGGGGATTGCCAGCGGGCGCCCCCCTCCCCTAGCGTGAACAACCCGGGCCGGGAAGGCTGTCAGGAGATTTTGGCAACCGCCCCCCGCCCCATCCGTCTTTCTCCCGTGCCGTGCCACAACAGACATCCCTCCCCCTACGAGCCAGAGGAGCTCGAGGCGCTCGTAAAACGGGCGCAGGGCGGGGACATGCGCGCACAGAACGACCTGATCATCGCCTATCAGGCACGCATTGCGGGCTTTGTGTACGCCATGCTGGGCAGGACAGCCCCCGTGGACGACCTCAGCCAGGACATCTTCACCAAGATGATCCGTGGGCTCCCGCGCCTGCACGACACCAAACTTTTCGAGGCCTGGCTGTTCCGCACGGCCCGAAACCAGTGCATCGACCACGCGCGCCGCGAAAAATGGCGGCGCATGTTCACCCTCTTCGACCCTGCCACGGACGATCCACCCATGGAGGTGGACCAGGACAGGAGGGACCGGGTCGACGCGCTCATGCAACTGCTGCAACGCCTGTCCACACGCGACCGCAGCCTCCTGCTGATGGCCCAGGAGGGCCTCAGCCTCGCCGAAATGGCCGCCTCCACGGGCACCACCACCACCACGATCAAAACCCGCCTGCACCGAGCACGCGAACGACTACGCGAATTATATGAAAAACGAACCTGAACTCTCAACACTCTGGCCCGAGGTCCGCGCTCGCGGCGCCTCCGCCCTCCGCCCCAACCTGGCGGCGCGTGTGCTCGCCCGCAGCGCCGAGCTGCGCGAGGAACTGAGCACCCGCAGCACCGTCACGCTCGGCCTGGCCACGGCCCTTGCCTGCCTCACCCTCACCCTGGCCGTGAGCGCCTACACCGCACACCGCTCCAGCGACCAGGCGCTCGCCCAGTGGTCCGCCTTCAGCGCCGACGACGGCAACGACCAGGACACCTGAACATGATCCAGAAACGCATCGCGTTCGTGCTCCTCACGGCCGGCGTCTTCGGCGGCGGCCTCGCAACGGGACTGTGGATCGCCTCCAACCGCGTGCCCGCCACCCCCCCCCCCGCCTGGCTGTATTCGGAATTCAACGAAATCACACGTCCCGGCATGCAGATCCAGTCCCTGATCCAGTCGCGCCCCGACCTGTGGACCGAGATCAACGCCGAACTGCGCCAACTGAAGCCGCGCATCGATGAATTTCGCGCGCATGTGCACGAGATCGACTCGGACTTCCGCAGGGACTTCGAGGCCATCCTGAACGAGGCGGAAAAGCCGCGGCTGGCACAGGCCAAGCAGGCCAGGGTCCTTCCGCGCATCCACACGGAATGGCCGAAGCAGCCGCAGGCCGCGGCCCAGCCCGCGGGAAAGACGCCCGCGCCCGCAGACAAGGCTCCCGCGGTGGCATCGTCC
>JAHFTI010000330.1 GCA_023265535.1 Opitutaceae bacterium | reverse complement strand
ACGGGCGTGCCGAAGACGGAGCCGAACCCGGCGGCGATGCCGGCGAGGAGAAGCACCCGCATGTTGGCGCGACCGAAACGGAAGAGACGGCCGTAGGCGCTGGCGAGGCCGCCACCCATCTGGATCGCCGTGCCCTCGCGCCCGGCGGAGCCGCCAAAGAGGTGGGTGACAAGGGTGGAGAGCAGGATCAGCGGGGCCATGCGGCGCGGCACGCCGCCGCCCGGCTCGTGGATGCTGTCGATGATGAGGTCGTTTCCGCCGGCCGCCTTGTCTCCAAAATGGTGATACACGAGGCCGACGAGCACGCCGGCGACGGGCAGCAGCCAGAGCAGCCAGCCGTTCTGGAAACGCAGCTCGGTGACCCGCTCGAGCGACCAGAGGAACAGCGCGCTGGCGGAGCCGGCGAGCAGGCCGACGGGCAGCACCAGCACCGTCCACAGCAGCAATTGCCGCAGCGTGGCTCCGTGTTCGCGCAGGTTGAGGAGACGCTTCATGCCCGGGCACATCTGGTGGCGGGCGCGACGGTGCTTCAAGGGGAAAATACCAAGCGGCCCCCACTGTCCTTGAAATGGAGCCCGCCCGCCCCCAGCCTCGCCGGACCCGATGAGCAACCCCAATGGAGCGGACGAAGGTCCCATGGCACCGGCACACGACAAGGCCGGGGAGGGAAATCCGTTCGCCACACCCCTTCTGGCGGAATTCCTCGAACACATGAGCGAGGGAATGGCGCATTGCCGCATCCTCCTTGAGGGGGGCAAGCCGCGGGATTTCGAGTACCTGCGGGTGAATTCCGCCTTCGGGAGGCTGACCGGCCTCGTCAATGTCGAGGGGCGACAGGCGGGGGAAATCATCCCAGGCATCCACGAGGTGGATGGCAGCCTGCTGGAGACCTACGCGCGGGTGGCGCTGGGCGGGGAACCGGCGAGGTTCCGCATCCAGATGCGCTCACTCGGCAACTGGTTCGAGGTCACAGCCTTCTCGCCCAGGGCGGGGGAGTTCATTGCCCTGTTCACGGTCATCAGCAAGAGCCTGGAGACACAGGAGGAGCTGCGCCGGAGCAAGGAGCGGCTCGAGCTGGCGCTGAAGGCCTCGGACATGGGGGTCTGGGAATGGCACGTGCCGAGTGACAAGGTGCACTGGTCGCCGGAGTGCCATCGCATCGTGGGGCTGGACCCCGAGGAGCTGACGCTGAAGAGCTACGAAAACCTGATGCACCCGGAGGACAGGGAGTCGACACTGCGTCGTGCCTACGAGGCGGCGCTCACCGGCAGGGAATACACGGACGAGTACCGGGTGATCCAGAGGGACGGCTCGATACGCTGGCTCTTCAACCTGGGCAGGGGCATCCTGGACGAGGACGGCAAGCCGCTGAAGCTGATCGGCACCGTGCAGGATGTCACGCAACGCAAGGCGCTCGAGGCGCTCATGCTGCGCACGCAGCGACTGGAAAGCGTGGGCAGGCTGGCGGCGGGCCTTGCGCACGACCTGAACAACGACCTGGTGCCCATCATGGCGGGCGCGAACCTGCTGCAGACCAGCGAGCGCCCGCAGGAGGACGCCGAGATCCTCTCGCTGATCCTCAACAGCGCGGAGCACGGGGCGGGCATCATCCGCAACCTGCTCGCCTTCAGCCGGGGCGTGGAAATCCCGCTGCGCCTGATCGAGGCGGAGCCGACGGTGCGTGAGATCCTGAGGCTAGTGCGCCAGACCTTCCCCAGGACCATCGCAGTGGACCTGGAGCTGGAGGAGGGGCTGCCGCCGATCCTCGGGGACACGACGCAGCTCAGGCAGGCGGTCCTGAACCTGTGCCTCAACGCGCGCGACGCGATGCCGGGGGGCGGGAGGATGCTGGTCAGGCTGGAGCTGGCGGAGGTGACGGCGCACACGGCGGCCACAACGCCGGCCCACATGCAGGGACCGCACCTGTGTATTGAAGTCTCGGATACAGGCATCGGCATGACGGCGGCCGAGCTCGAGCACATCTTCGACCCGTTCTACACGACCAAGCCCATGGGCCAGGGCAGCGGTCTGGGCCTTCCGAGCACGCTGGGCATCGTGCGCGGGCACCATGGCTTCGTGCAGGTGGAGAGCTCACCGGGCGGGGGAACCCGTTTCCGGATGCTCATCCCCGCGCAGGCACGGCGGGGAGGCTGAGCCGCGTGGGCGCAGGGGATGGCCGCCAGGGCCGGACCGCTCAGGAGCCGGCCCGGCCGTTGATCAGCTCATGCAGGCGGTGAACGGACTGCTGAAGCTCGATGGCCTGTGCATTCAGTTCCTCGGCCGCGCTGGCGGACTCCTCGGAACTCGCGGCATTGCGCTGCACGACATGATCCATCTCGGAGATGGCGCCGCTGACCTGCTTGATCACATCGCGCTGCTCGTTGGAGGCGGAGGCGATCTCGCCGGACAGGTTGTCGACCTGCCGGATCTTCTCGAGGATGGAGGTGAAGCCCTCGGTCACGTGCTTGCACAGGACCGCCCCCTCCTCGGTGCGCGCGCCGGAGTTGGCGACGAGCTCGGTGGTCTCCTTGGCTGCCTGGGCGCTGCGCTGCGCGAGCGCACGCACCTCCTCTGCGACCACGGCAAACCCGGCGCCGGCCTCACCGGCACGGGCCGCCTCCACCGCCGCGTTCAACGCAAGGATGTTGGTCTGAAACGCGATCTCATCGATGGTCTTCACGATGCGTGCGATATCCGCCCCGCTGCTCCGGATCTCCTCCATCGCCCTCGCCATGGCCTCCATGTCCTTGGCGCCGGAATCCGCGGCGGCACGGGCGGTCGAGGAGATTTCCTTGGCGCGAACCGCGTGTTCCCCGTTCTTCAGGGCCATGCCCTGCATCTCGTGCAAGGCTGCACTTGTCTCCTCGAGCGAGGAGGCCTGCTTGCTCGCCCCCTCGGCCAGCTCATGGCTCGCACCCGACACCTGGCCGGCGGCCGAGGTGATCTGGTCGCTGCTGACCGTGACGATTCCGCTGAGCTCGGAGAGGCGCCGACTGATGCGTGCGCTCAGGAAGACTCCCAGGGAAAGTGCAAAGGCCACACCACCCAAGGCGCCGACCAGGATGAAGAGCCTGGCCCGGGAGGAGATCGACGTCGCCTCGATCATCTGGGCCTGCACCGTCTGGTCGATGCTGGCCATCAGGGCCTTCACGTTTGCATCGCTCTGTTCCTGCAATCGTCTCCCATCCACCAGGACCAACTTGAGCATGGCTTCGTAGTCCGCGCGTGCGCGGCTGATCTCGCCGATCATCCCGGCAAAGCTTCCCGTGACCTCCATCGCCAGGGGATCGAGCGCCGTCCTGAGGATGCGCTCCGCCTCGGATTTGTCGCCCTTGGTGAGGCTGGCCTGAATGGACGCGACCGCCTCATGAAAGTGCTGGTGTGGCCCGGTTGACTTCTGGATGATGCTGGCGAACACGGCATTCTCAGTGTGCTCCGTGGCCAGCCACTTGCCGTATCGGCAGGCGGTATGATCCGCCCCACCCTTCCAGGGGGCGCCCTCCTGGATCTGCTTGGCGGCGCGGTTGAGGAGTGCGTAGTGGTCTCCCCTGAAGCCCTCCAGCCAGGACTCCACCTGCACCGGATTGCTCAGGTCGTCGGCGAGCAGCTTCTGCACGAGGGCGAGGGAACTGTCATTCACGCGCGCCCAGGCACCCAGGCCTTCCTTCACCTTGGCCACATGTTGGCGGACCGTATCGCCGAGATCGATCGCCTCGGCCTTGGCCAGGTGGGCCCGGTACTCGGTGCGTTTCTGCGCAAAGGCTGCCAGCAACTGGCGGCGGTCCTCATTGCTGATGTTCGGGATCAGGAGGCCACGCTGGGCGATGAGCAACTCATCGATGCATTTGACCGCGGCGCTGTAGTGCTCAAGGGCGGGAATGGAACGCTGGGCCAACCCTGAGACCTGTTGGCTGAGCTTGCTCGTGTTGAAAAATCCTATCGCCCCGACCACCAAGGTGCAGAATGAGACCACTCCGAAGGCCAGGATCAGGGATGTGCGAAGACTAAGTTTCATTGGGCAAATGCGATTGTGATGCGTTAAATGCCAGTCCTGTATAAGCATCAGTGGGGACTTGGCCCCATCCAAAACGAGGGTATTTCCACCCAGCATCCATGGGTAACCCCCAAATTGGGAGGCGGATGTGCACGGGCAAAGGGACAGGCCTGGGTCGCAACGCGACACGGCTCGCACAGACGCAACCGCGCAGGGCACCAGCATTTCTAATCGCCACCGGCGCGCGCCAGAAGCCCGTTGGCCGCACGGTCCCGATTCCGGGACGCCACCGTCCCATTTTCAACATCCTGGCCAGGTCGGGGCGGCGTGGGAAATTTTCCAGCTCCCTCCCCCATAATTGCTTCCGCATCCGGCCTGGGCGTGGCATAAGGCCTGCACTGCCCAGACCATGCCGGACCCCGCCCCCCGTATCCTCATTGCCGACGACCAGCCCGATGTGCTCGAGGCGCTCCGCCTCCTGCTCAAGCCCGAGGGCTACGCCACGGAGTGCGTGAAGTCGCCCGCCGCCGCCCTGCGCGCCCTGGAGTCGGGCAACATCAGCCTGGCGCTGATCGACCTCAACTACACGCGCGACACCACGAGCGGCACCGAGGGGCTGGACCTGCTCGGGCGTATCCAGGCGATGGATACCACGCTGCCCGTCATCACCATGACGGCCTGGGCCACGGTGGACCTGGCCGTCGAGGCCATGCGCCGCGGCGCGCGCGATTTCATCACCAAGCCCTGGGACAACGCCCGCCTGCTCACGATCGTGCGCACCCAGCTCGAGCTGGCCGCCACGGTGCGCGCCTGCCACCGGCTCGCGGAGACCAACAAGCTGCTGCGTTCCGACAGCGCCGCCGGCACCCGCCTCATCGCACGCTCCGCCGCCATGCGCCCCGTGCTCGACATCATCGAGCGGGTGGGCCCGAGCGACGCGAACATCCTCATCACCGGCGAGAACGGGACGGGCAAGGGACTCGTGGCCCAGACCCTGCACGAGGTGTCGGGACGCGCCGACCAGGCCTTCATCTCGGTGAACATGGGCGGCCTTCCTGAGGGGGTCTTCGAGAGCGAGCTCTTCGGGCACGTGCGCGGCGCCTTCACCGACGCCAAGGCGGACCGCGCCGGGCGCTTCGAGCTGGCCGACAAGGGGACGCTCTTCCTGGACGAGATCGGCAACATCCCCCTGCTCCAGCAGGCCAAGCTCCTGCGCACGCTGGAGACGGGCCACTTCGAACGGGTCGGCTCCTCGCGCACGCAGCGCGCCAACGTGCGCCTGATCTCGGCCACCAACTCCGACCTCGCCTCCGAGGTCGCGGGCGGGCGCTTCCGCCAGGACCTGCTCTTCCGCCTCAACACGATCCACCTCCACCTGCCGCCGCTGCGCGAACGCCGCGAGGACATCGAGCCTCTCGCTCAGCACTTCCTCCGCCAGCAC
>JAHFTI010000329.1 GCA_023265535.1 Opitutaceae bacterium | reverse complement strand
CCAGGATGCGTGGGGGCCTCAGAGGGGCTTCATGCCCAGGGGTGGGGAGGGCTTGCTTGGCTTGCATGGAGGCGGGAGAGAGGGCGGGAGGACGCAAGGGGTGTTGCAGGAAGGGCGGCTGCCATACTGGGGTGTCCTGTGGTGTCGAATGGGGCGCTCAAACCCTGGGGAGGGGCGTTTCAAGCCGCCCGCTTTGCCTGAGATTCTGCGGTCCTCCGGCCTATCCACTCAGAGCAATTCCCTGCACAGATCCCTGAGCACCGGCCCGGCCAGGCGGGCCAGCCTGGGGTTGGCATAGCCGATCCAGTCGACAGGGGAGGTGGTGTCGAGAGGGGAGCGCAGGCGCTTGCCGTCCGCGTGGTGGATCACCCCGCCAGCCGCCTCGAGAAGGAGCGCCGTGCAGATGTCGTAGGGATGGCAGACCAGTTCGCGGGGAAGTCCTAGCTTGGCAAAGACGAGGGGACGCAGGTCGGCGATCATGCGGTCATGGCCGACGATCAGCTCGTAAAGTTGCCCGCCGGTGCTGATGTACTGGTCGTCGAAGATGACGGGGGAGCCGCCCGCCCCGGCGCCATGAAGTCGCGCCCACAGCTGCTCCTCCAGGTGGGCCGCCAGGGTCTTGCCCTCGGGGAAGAACTTCACCACCGAGGCGAAACCGTGCCTGAAGTCGCCGGCTTGCGACGGCTGGGTCCGCAGGGGGCGCGTGCCTCCCGTGCGCAGGTCCCGCGTGCGTCCCTGCAGGGGGCCGCCGCGCAGCGCGCTGAACTGGTCGGAGCGGTCCTGCCGGCTGGTCGGAATCTCCGTCATGGCGGCGACGAGGATGTCCCCGAGATGGTTGCGCTTGCCCCGCTGCGGCGCCAGGCCGCTCAGGACCCAGGCGCTGCGTTTGTCGTACATCAGGTTCCGCGTGCCGTCGATCGGGTCGATGATGCACTTGAAGTGTGTCTTGGACACGGGAGTCCCCCTGGGAAAGGTGGCCGGCTCCGCCTCGTCCTCCAGGCCTTCCATCACGAGCTCCACGGGCCAGGTCCGGGGCCAGTTCTCCTCAAACCAAGCCATGATCGCCGCCTCGCTGACCTTGTCCACCTGGTAGATCGTGTCGGCCGCTGTCACTGCGGCGACCCTGGTAAGTGCAAGTCCTTGTCGCCTGCGTGCCTGGAGCACGGTGTCGCGGATTGTTTCCTGCATGCGGCACAGGAGTCGCCTGGCCTTGTCAGTCTCGGCGTTGGTCATGCCCGCAGCCTCAGCCGCCTCCGTGCCGGGCTCAACCGAATTTCCTCAACAGAAGCCCATCCTCCCCGTAACCATGTCACCTGCTCTCCGTCTCGACAATTCCCGTCACAGTCGCATCTTGAAACGAACCATGCTGCCCAACGCCCTCAACCCCAAGTCCTCCGCGTTTGCGTCGCGTCGCGCCGCCCGGCGCGCCTTCTCCCTGCTGGAGATCATCGTCGCGATCGCCATCATCGGCCTGCTTGCCGGACTCGCCATCAACAACCTCACCGGCACCTTTGATGACGCCTCCAAGGGTATCGCCAAGACCTTCGTCACCTCCTCGCTCAAGCTGCCGCTGACCACCTATCGCCTCCACATGGGGGATTATCCGAGCACCGCCGACGGCCTCAACGCCCTGGGCTCCGCACCCCAGGGAAAAGCCGATCGCTGGCGCGGCCCGTACATCGAGGGCAAGATGCCGGAGGATCCCTGGGGGAGGCAGTACCAGTACCGCTATCCCGGCCAGCACAACAAGGACCGGCCTGATATCTGGTCCGTTGGCAAGGACGGGCAGGATGGCACAGCCGATGACATCGGCAACTGGAGCAGCGAGGAGCCGGCAGCCAAGTAAGCTGTACGCCATTTTTGGATACATCCCTGCACTTTCCGTCAGCCCGCCCCGTCTCCCGTCCCCGGGGGCGCCGGGCCTTCACGCTGCTCGAGGTCGTGGTGGTCATCGCCCTGATCGGCCTGCTTACCGCACTGGTGGCCGGCGGCTCCGTGGCCCTTCTGCGCGACCATCCCGCGTCCGGCGAGGAGATGTTGCGCAGCGCCATGACCCAGAGCCGTCGCGAGGCGGTGACCAGCCTGCAGGAGGTGCGCCTGAGCTATGATGCGAAGGCCCGTTGTTTCCTGCTCTCCCGCGGCGGTGGGCTGCGCAAGCTGCCCGTCGAGGTGAAGGGGGAGCTGCAGGTGGAATTCCTTCCCGCCACCACGGGCAACGCCATGCTGCTGGGCGGCAACATGGTCGAGACCGAGAAGCTGGCGCATGTCTCCTTTTTTCCCGATGGCGCCTGCAGTCCCTTCCGCGCGCAGATTCGTACGGGCGGTCCCGCGCGCATCATGAGTTTCGACCCGTGGACCTGCGCCGAGGTGACGGAGGCCAAGCCATGAAGGCTCACCTCCCCGCCCGTCGTCGGAGCGGCTTCACACTCGTGGAGGTGGTCGTGGCCATTGCCATCTTCGCCATCGCCGCCATCATGCTGGGCTCCGCCTACGTTGGCGTGTTGGAAAGCTATGAGGCCGCCTCGAAGGGACGCCAGCGCGACGAGGACATGCGCTTCGCCCGCCAACTCCTGCTTGCCGAGGCCGACGTGAAGAAGGCCGCAGAGGGGGCGGACTTCGAGACTCCCGACCGCCGGCGCGTGCGCTGGTCCGCCACGATCACTCCCACCGCCATGCCCGACCTCTTCCTGGTGGAGTTCCTCTGTGAGACCCAGGACGGGGCGGGGCAGCGCAGCAGCACCGAGACCTTCACGCTCCTGCGCCCCAGCTGGTCGGAGCCCGCCGAGCGCGACAAGCTGCGCCAGGAGCTGCGCACGCGTATCCAGGAACTCAGTACAGGGAAAAAGCCATGAGCACGCCCCTCCCGCTCCGGCGCCTCTCCCGCGCCTTCTCCCTGGTCGAGATGATGGTGGCCATCGCCCTCGTGGGCCTGCTCATCGTGGGCCTGAACTACTTTGTGTTTTCCATGGGCGAAATCTGGGGACGCAGCTCCGACAAGCGGCTCTTCGAGCAGCACGTGCGCTCCGTTTCGCGGTTCCTGGAATCCGAGCTGCGCCAGGCCGGCCTGCCGCCTCATGCCACCCGTTCCACCCCCGCCTTCGTACCCCTGGAAATCCGCCCCTCCGGCGGCCTGTCCGAGGTTCTCCTCACCTTCGACCTTCCCGAGGGCAGCCGGCTCATCACCTGGCCCGAGCGTCCCCTGCCCGAACTGGTCTGCTCCTTCCAGGTGCGCCAGGGCAAGGGCCTATACCTTCTCTGGCATTCGCGCCTTGAGACCCGCTTCGAGCAGGACTCCCCGCGCGAGGTGCTCATCACCCCCTTTGTGTCGGCGATCGCCTACGATTACTATGACACGCAGGCAAAGACCTGGAGCACCGAGCGCACCCCGAAGAGGGACCCGCGCACCAGCAGCTATCCCTCGCCCCAGCGCCTGCGCCTGAGTTTCGCCCACAAGGGCTACACCCAGGAGGTCACGCTCCCGCTTCCCCTGGTGGAGGAGGGACTTCCCAATTTCTAACCTCATGCAGCGCCTCCGCACATCGCCGCAGGGTCCAGCCCCAGTCCCTGCCTCCGCCCCCTCCCGGCGCGGGTCGATTCTCATCATCGTGCTGATCACCCTGCTCGCCGCCTCGCTCGCGCTGACCCTTTTCATCGAGAAGGCCAGCGACGACCTCCTGGTGGAGTCACGCGACATTGACTCGCGCCGCCTGCGCGCCGAGGCCTACTCCTCCCTCGAGGTCACGCTCTGCGTCCTCAATGAGTTCCGCCAGGTCAACGGCGGCTTGCGCAGCCCGGCCGAGGGCTGGGGCGATCCGCTCGTCTTCGCCGCCTATGAGCCCGGCCAGGATCGCACCGTCCAGGTGGAGTTTGTGGATGAGAGCGGCAAGCTTTCCCTGCCACGCCAGACACCCGCCGCCCTTGTTGACCTCTTCAAGTCCTGGGAACTCACCCAGGCTGACTCCGAAAGGCTGGCGGATGCGTTGCTCGACTGGTGCAAGGCCGACCATGTCTCTTCCTCGGGCTACTCCAACACCTACGAGGAGGATGTCATCCCCTTCGGCTCCCCGGCCCGCTCCCTGCGTTCCTGGTCCGAACTCGCCTCGATCGACCTCCTTCGCGACCTGCTCTTCGACGAGGAGGGCCGTCCCAACGACCGCTGGCGCCAATTCACCGACACCTTCTCGCTCTTCGATTTCTCCGCCACCAATGTGAACGCCGCCCGACCGGGCGTGTTGACCGCGCTGGGGCTCGACACCCTGCAGCAGTCGCAGCTCGGTGACTACCTGGCCGGCCGCAATAGCTTCGCCACTGCGGGCCCGGGCTATTTCCGCAGTTCCAATGATGCCGCCAAGCTGGTGGGTGCGGCGGGCAACCTCTCCGCCTTGGGAGCCGAGATCCGTGCACTGCGCATCATCATCACGGTGCGCGAGGGGCGCTCCTTCTTTCGCCTCAACACGGTCGTCACTCCCAAGGGCAGTGCGGGAGCCAAGGCCATCACGACAAAGGCGAAGCCCGCCAATCGCACGGGCGCGACCACGGGCGCAGGCGAAACCGCCGCCACCGGGACCGCCACTGCCAACGCCAATGCAAATGCCACCGCCAACTCCTCCACCCGCAACGCGGGAAGCGGCGCGGGCAGCACTCTCAACTACCCATTTACTGTCTTGGAAATCCGCGAAAATGATGAGATCCCTCAGGCGGTTTCCTCCCCCGAAGCCCTTCCCACCCAATCATGAGCGCCTCCCTGCTTGAGTCCCTTAGGTCTGCCGCACCGGTCCCCCGGATCGTGTTGCTGCCCGATTCCTGCTTTTTTGTGCGCTCCATTCCCGTCGCGGAGCTCGCCGATGCCGCCGCCGTCGAAGCACAGGTCGAGCTCGCGCTTGAGACGCTCTCCCCGTTCCCGGTCGCCCAGCTCCTCCATGGCTTCCACTGGGTGCCCGGTTCGCCCAAGGCCCTCGTGTTCGCCGCCTATCGCCGCCGCTTCTCCTCCGATGAGGTGGAGGCCTGGTCGGGTGCCGACTGGGTCGCCCCGACCTTCTGCACCCTCCTGGCGCGTCAATCGCAACCCGGCACCACGTTGCTCTATGTCCAGGGCGATGCCATGACCGCGCTGCATTGGGGCGCCGATTCGCTGCCTGAGAAGGTGCTCAGTCGCCCACTTTCACCCGAGGCCACGGAAGCCCAGCGGCAGGCCCTCACCGACGAACTCCTGCGCGAGATCGGCGGCAGCCGTCACGTCGTGAACCTGGAATCGCTCCCGGTGATCCAGCCCATCAAGCAGCAGGGCGAACTGGTGTTCCTCGAGGGCACGCAGCGCATCAGCCTTCCCGAGCCGCTCAACACCCGGCATGACATCCGCCCCGGGGAGACGCTCGACGCCTTGGGCCGCGCCCGCCGCAACAACCTGCTCCTTTGGCGTTGCGCCTGCGGCCTCGTG
>JAHFTI010000328.1 GCA_023265535.1 Opitutaceae bacterium | reverse complement strand
CCGCCCCCCAGCTCAGCGGGAAGAAAAGGTTCACCACGCTGATGTTCCATACCAGCACGCCGAGCCCCAGCAGCACCGACACCGCCAGGCGCTCGTTGCCGCGTCCGCCAAGCGAGCCCGCGCCGAGCGCATGGCCCGTCGCCGGCAGGACGACTGCCAGGAGCAGGAGGGGTGTGAGGACTTGGAGCAGGGACATGGAGGGCTGCTGTGGTGTGGGGGCGGGCTCCTCCGCTCAGGCAAACTGGGCGATCGCCTCGAGGCGGCGCCGGTAGAGCCCGCCGATCCTCGCGGGGGAGAAGCGCGTGCGGATCGTGTCCCTCGCCGCCCCGCCCAGCGAGGCGGCCAGGCCGGGTTCGCGGACCAGGCGGCGCATCCATTCGGCGGCGTGCGCCGTGTCGGGCTCCGCCCAGTATGAATTTCTTGGATACGGCCCTTCGTTGCGCTCCAGGCGCACGAGCCTGTGCCGGACCGGGCAGCCGTTCGAGGCGCCGAGGTATTCCGCCGTCGCCGACCAGTCGGTGGCGATGACAGGCTTGCCCAGCGCCATGGCCTCCGCCACCGCCAGGCCAAAGCCCTCCGAGCGGTGAAGGGACACGAAGGCGTCGCAGGACGCGATGAGTGCGAGCTGCTCCTGCCGCCCGAGGGTGCGTGCGACCAGCTGCACGTCCCCAAGCGCCTCCACGAGGGTGTACAGTGCCGCGAGCTCGGCCTTGTGCGCCTCGGCGTTGTGCACCTTCAGCACCAGTCCCGCCTCGCCCGGGGCGAAGCCCGCCGCCTCGAAGGCCTCGATCACGGCGCGCGGGTTCTTGCGCGCGGAGTAGGAGTTGAGGTCGTAGCTGAAGAGGAAAAGGAAGCGGCCCCCGGGGAGCTCGAGCCGCTCGCGCATGTCGGGCAGCGAGGCAGGCACCTCGATCGCGTGGGGCATGGTCAGCACGGGCACGGGTGACTTCTGCGAGACGGCCTCGCGCACAAAGTCGCTCGGGCACCAGATTTCGTCGAAGGCCTCGAAGGAGCGCACCCAGGCATCGGGAAACTCGCCCAGCTCCCAGGCCCAGTAGCCGATGTTGCGCCTGCCCTGCCTGAGGGCCGGCCCGTGCCTGCGGTCGATCTCGTGGGCGGCGGGCGGGTCGATGTGGAAGACGTTCACCGCGTGCGGCGCCTCGCCCGCGGGCCGCGGACTGAACTCGGTGTTTCCCCGGGCGGCCCGGCACGGCAGGAGCAGCTGAACCGGCGCGGTGGGCAGTCCCGCGGCGGCGGCGGCGCGCAGCATGCAGCGGGCCCCCTCGCCGAGGCCCAGCTCGGCATCGAGCCAGCCCACCACGTTCAGGCCGGGCCGGAAGGCCTCGCGCATGAACGAGGGCGCCAGGGTGGATCCCCGTAGTGAAAAGTCGCATACAGGCTCGCCGGCCAGGGTCTCGACGCGCCGGATCCGCAGCCTGCGGTTGGGACGCTGCGCGCGGAACCGGGCCAGCGCGGCCAGCCCACTCACGCGTGCCAGCCAGGCAAGCGCGTTGGTGCCGCCCACCCCCTCCAGGATGAAGCGCAGCTCGGCGCCCGAGGCGGCCTCCGCGGTGCCGACCTGGAGGACGAGCTCCCAGTCCCCCTCGGCCTTGGGGCTGGTGCGCTGCAGGTCGCCGCCCGAGGTGCCGACCACCAGGGAGGGCAGTCCGCGTTCGCCGGCGCCCAGGTCCGGAAGGGCGATCACCGAGCCCCTTATGCGCAGCTGAAGCCCCTTGGGGAGCGGGGGCAGCCGCAGCAGCGCCTCCTCGCGAATCCATGCCGAGGCCTCATCGAGCTCATCGAAGTGGAAGCCGGTGTGGCCGGGGCGTTGGGCTGGGCTTGCGGGCGGGGGCATCGTCTGCCCCTGACGACAAGCAGGGCGGGCCCGCATGGCAAAGCCTTTGTTCCGGGGTTCCCTGCTGCGCCTCAAAATCTTGTGGCGCCCGCCCTCGCTGTGTGTTGCAAATTGCGCCCCGCGCCAAACGGCGCCGTGCGAACGGTCCATGAAACCCGAGGAATATCCCAAGCTTGCCGCCGTGGAAGACCAGATGTGGTACTTCCGTTCCCTGCATGCCCACATCGAGCGCGCCCTCACGCGCGCGCTTCGCCATGGTCGCAGTGCCGATGTGCTTGATGCGGGTTGCGGCACCGGCGGACTGGTGATCCGGCTGCGCCCGCGCCACCCGGACTGGTCCTTCAGCGCCGGCGACCTCTCCCCGGTGGCCTGCGAGATCGCCCGCAGCCGCACCGGCCTCGATGTGCGCGAATGCGATGTTGAGAACCTTCCCTGGGTGGAGCAGAGCTTCGACGCCGTTGTAAGTGCCAACGTGCTTAGCCATTTGGAGTCCCCCCACAAGGCGCTCGCCGAGGCTTACCGCGTGCTGCGTCCCGGGGCCCTGCTGGTGCTCAACGTCCCAGCCTATCCCTGGCTTTGGTCGCACCATGACGACCAGCAGCAGGTGCGCCGTCGTTTCACGCGTGCGGAATTGCGGACGGCATTGGTGACCGCCGGTTTCCGGGGTGTGCAACTGACCCATTGGACGGCACTTCCCTTTCCCGCCATCTGGTTCAGGCGCAAGTTTCTCAGGAGCGATCCTTTGGCGAGCGAGTGGCGCATGCAGCCTTGGCCCATCGAGATGGCGTTGCGCGGGGCCATGCACCTCGAGCATGCCTGGCTGGATTTTGGAGGACGTTGGTCCTGGGGTGGCTCCCTTTTCGCCGTGGCTCGCAAGCCCTTGGCCGAGGAGCGTCTCTGACCCCGTAAAAAAGCGGAGGGCCGACATCCCCCCCGGGACATCGGCCCTCCTAAAAACACGGTGGTGAGTTGCCCACCCACCACCGCCCCGTTGTAAAAACGGGCCCCTATTAACCAGTGCCAAGTTTGCCCATTGGCGCTGAAAGTGACGTGCAAGGTTGGCGGGGTCGCGGCGGGCACCAGCTTCCCGCCGCGACTAGGCAGCCAGCCTTAGCACGGGGCCCTGCCTTCTGCCGGCAAAAACCGGCGAGCAGAACCCCGAAAATAGCGGCCCCCAAGGGAATTGTGAGTTTGCCTGGGTGCCGGATCCAAAGAACCGTAAGGGGGGCTTGGCCGGTCGTTCGAGCGTCGGACCCGGCGGGCGTGCCCTTGAGGGGCCGGTACGCTGGGGAGGCTGGTGAACGAGCGGGGCTTGCTCCCTTTACGTCTTCAAGATCGTTCAGAAGGGGGCATCCGTCAAACGAGGGCATTACCTAACTGGGTGCGTACTAGTACGAAGCTTTATGTCGCGCCATTTTCTTGCGATAAGTGGCTGCGCTCTTTCCCCATGATTGCACGGGGCTTGCGAATCACGGGAAGGCCGTGTTTTGGGGTCCGCACACGAGCAGGCGGCAGGCCTGGGTTTCGCGCAGGGCGAGGCTTGCCTGATGCAGGCACAGGCACAGTTCGAGGGCCCTGAATTCCGCATCGCCGCCGTCCCTGGTCTCCGTCCTTGCGGGTCGTGCGCGCAGGGCGGCGAGCCTGGCCGCGGTCGTCTGTGATGCTTTTTTGGATACATCCGTCCAGCCGTGCACCTGGAGAAGGCCGGTCTCGCCGATGGCTGCGAGGATTTCCGAGGCGGCCAGCGGCTTGGCGAGGCCCGGTGCGTGCCTGGAAAGGAAGGCGCGGGCATCCAGGTCCAGTGTTTCCCGGCAGCGGGTTCCCACGAGGACCTGAACTGCCGCCAGACCGGTGGGCTTGAGATGGCGTGCCAGGAGTCGCGCTAGGGCGGTCGGCGTGAGGTCCCCCGACATGATGAAGGGTTCGCATGCGACGATGCGGTCGAAGCGGCGCTCGGCCCGGAGTTCACCGGGGGCCAGGATCTCTGGGCTGACGGGCGCAGGGGTGCCCGCGGGGGAGCCTCGCAGTCGCGCGGCGTGTTCGGGGCTGCGGGCCAGCAGGACGACGCGGCAGCCCAGCCTGCTGGCGCGTTCGCAGCCTTCCCGGGCGGTTTCCGGATGCAGGACCAGCACCTGGTCGCTGCGCCTGAGAGGAAGGCTGTCCCAGAGTTCGTCGAGGTCGGTCGGCACCGGGGGCGCCCCGTCAGGGGTGTGAAGGGGGGCGGGCGCCGGAAGCTCAAGGATGCCGGGGGCCTGCGCGAAGGGGGCCGGGACATGCCCCTTGCCACCCTGGTTGCCCTGGAACGCCTGCCGCAGTCGTTGAAGCAGCCCCCCGGGAGGGAGGGGGCCGCGGGCCTCCGTCCTTTGTAATAGAAAAGCAACTACAGCCTCGGGGTTTGCGCTTTCCCACAACCCGTCGCGGTAGCCCTCGGCGAGTGCCTCCCCCTGGCACGCCTGGAAGCGGGCGAAGAAGGCCTCGTCGCGCACCAGCACGCGGGCCTCAGGCGCCAGGCCCTGGGCGAAGGGCTGGAGGGGCAGGCTCAGCGGCGCCCCGAACATGAGGCGGTGTCCCGTGGGATCCTCGACGAAGAGGCGGCCGCGCCGGTGCCCCGCGAGCAGCTCCATGAAGCGCCGTCGCTCCGGGCTTTCTCGGTGGCGAAGGGAGCGCTCGCGCTGCTCCTCGGACAGGGTGGGCTTGGGCTGGTGGGCCGCCGGGTCGGGAAACGTTGTATCCATGTCGCTGCTACAGGGGCTCGGGGGAGGCAGGGAGTGGTGCCGCCTAGTCCTCGCGCCGGGAGAGACGGCGCCCCTCCTCAAGCACGGAGACGGGCACCGGCTTGAGGTCTCGGATGAAGCCGGTCCAGCTCAGCAGCTTGAGGCCGTAGTAGGTGGGGTCTATCTCGTACCAATAGAAACCATTGCGAGTCGCCGACATGTAGCGGTGGTGGTTGTTGTGCCAGCCCTCGCCCAGGGTGATGAAGGCGAGCAGCAGGCTGTTGCGGGAGTCGTCGCTCGTGTTGAAGCGCTTGCGGCCGATGAGGTGCGCCAGGGAGTTGATGCAGGAGGTGCCGTGGAAGAGCACCGTGGTGCTGATGAAGAAGCCCCAGACCAGCAGCTGCCAGGCCCCCGTGCCGAGTCCCGGGGCCCAGACCTCGAGGACCCAGCCCAGGGCGAAGAGGCTGGCGGCGAACGCGAAGGGCACCAGCGCGTCGAAACGGTTCAGGAAGACGAGCTCGGGGTAGCGGGCAAGGTCGGGAACCTTGCTGTAGTCGGTCGGGAAATTGCGGCGGCTGGTGATCCAGCCGATGTGCGACCAGAAGAAGCCGTGCACGTGGGGGGAATGGGCATCCTCCGGCTCGTCAGAATGTTGGTGATGATGGCGGTGATGGTAGGCCCACCACAGGGGGCCGCGCTGCACCGTGGTGCCGCCCCAAAGGGCGAGCAGGAACTGGCCGAACCGCGAGGTCCGGTAGGTCTTGTGTGAGAAGTAGCGGTGGTAGATGCCCGTCACCGCGAACATGCGCACGAAGTAGAGCACCACCGCAACGCCCACCGCGAACCAGCTCGCGCCCGTCCAGATCACGCCCAGGCA
>JAHFTI010000327.1 GCA_023265535.1 Opitutaceae bacterium | reverse complement strand
TGTGCGAGGCCTTGGCGGTGCCTGAGAGCCAGGTGCGCCTGTTCGGCAAGCCGGAGTGCCGCGGACACAGGCGCCTGGCCGTGGCGGTGGCCTCGGGCGACAGCGTTGAGCAGGCGCGGGACCGGGCGCGGCAGGTTGCCTCGGCCGTGCAGATCCGCTTGTTGGAGAACGCCTGAGATGCGAAAGCCGGCCAGTGAGGACAAGCGGCGCATGTGCACGGGCAAGCGCCGCTATTCCAGCGAGGGGGAGGCCCTGCAGGGAGCGCAGCGCGCGGGCGTGGAGCGCTGGCGCAAGGCCTACCTGTGCGCCAATTGCGGAAAATGGCACCTGAGCACGCGCTGAGTGGCGAGAGCGCGAGTGCGAGAGAGCGTGGGTGTGCGTGGGGGCATTCGGGCCTACCGAGTCAGGCTTCCTGCGGCTTCTCCAATAGCTTGTGGTAAAGGATGATGTGTTCTCATGCAATTGAGCTGAGTTTGCCCTTCGGTTAACGCGTGTCAGGTCGATAGCATTAGGGTTACCCGCGTCGTTCGCCCTCATCATGTTGTCGACCCTTCCCTTTTTTCGTCCCACTCCCGAGGCCTTGGTTCGCCAACTGAACGACCTGCCGGGTGCTCCGAAAATCCTGCACAAGCTCCAGAAGCTGGCGGCTTCGCAGGATTCCACGATCGGGCAGGTGGTCGATCTCATCGTTCTGGAGCCGGGACTCTCGGCGCGCGTGGTGCGCATGTCCAACAGCACCCATTTTGGCGGGCAGGGACGAGTGAGCGACATCATGGAGGCCATCCAGCGCGTGGGCCTCAATGGCGTGCAGGAGCTGGTGACCTTCGCGGTGGCTTCGCACCTGATAGGCAAGCCTCTCGCCGCCTACGGGCTCGACGCCGAGACGATCTGGTTCCGTTCCGTTGCCTGCGGACTGGCCGCCTCGGCCCTGGCCGAGGCGGGCAATGCCGACAAGAATGAGGCCTACACGGCGGGACTGATGCATGGCATAGGCCTGATGGTGATCGACCGCTACCTGGTGCAGGCGAAGTCGTCGCGCGTGTTTGTGTCGTCGGAGTACCCGGTGGATTTTGCGCCCGCAGAGCGCGATTTCCTGGGCTATTCCCATGCCGAGGCCGGGGCCGCCCTGCTCGACTTGTGGGGCTTTTCGCCGTCCGTGGTGGAGGCGGTGCGTTGCCAGATCGAGCCCGAGGCGTCCAAGGACCATCGCCAGCTTTCCATGATCCTCGCCACGGCCCGCTGGGCGCGTTCCCTGTTCTGCGTGCCCGAGGAGAAGATTCCGAAGATCCCGGAGCAGCGCTGGCTCGACGAGGCGGGCATCCGCATCGCGGACTTCGGCCCCTGGCTCGACGAGGTCAGGCGCGGCTACAACCTGGCGCGCACGGAACTGCGCCTGAAGTGAGGCGCCGCCCCGCCGCGGCCGGCCGGTGTATGCGGAGGGGCCCGGTGCGTCCGGCAATTTATGGTCGCCCACGCGCGGCGCTCTGTTTTTTCTGTGCCCCATGAGCACGCCCACCTCCAAGGACCCGCTGCACGGCGTCACGCTTGAGGCCATCCTGGTGTACCTGGTCGAGAATCTCGGCTGGGGCGCGATGGCCGAGGAAGTGCGCGTGCGCTGCTTCGAGTACGACCCGAGCATCCAGTCCAGCCTCAAGTTCCTGCGGCGCACGCCGTGGGCGCGGGCGAAGGTGGAGCAGCTCTATGTGCGTTGCCTGAGGCAGCGCGGCTGAGGCGGGTGGCGCAGGTCGCGTTCAGGCGCGAGGGGCGCGGCGTGGCGCAGTCGCGTATCCGGGCATGGCTATTGTCCCAGTGGTCAACCCGCTCGGCGCCAGGGGGGCGGAGTAGTTTGACCCTCGGCGCATTTGTCTCGGTGGGCGGCTTGCACTTTGCGGCGGGAGGACTTCGCTAGCGCCAACACAACGACACATGGCAAAAAACTACTGGTTGGCGAAGCAGGAGCCCGAGGCCTACGCATGGGAGACCTTCCTGAAGGACCGCGTGACGAGCTGGGAGGGCGTGAGGAATTTCCAGGCGCGCAACAACCTGCGGGCGATGCGCAAGGGCGACCCGGTGCTGTTCTACGCCAGCGTGACGACGAAGGCCGTGCTGGGCGTGGCCGAGGTGGAGCGCGAGGCCTTTCCGGACGCGAGCGCCGACGAGGGCGACTGGTCCACGGTGGAGCTGCGCGCCGTCCGCAGCCTCAGGAAGCCCGTGAGCCTGGAGCAGATCAAGGGTGACCCGCAGCTGGCGGAGATCGCGCTGCTGCGCCAGAGCCGCCTCTCGGTCATGCCGCTGCGCAAGGCCGAGTACGAGCGGATCCTGGCGCTGGGCGGGCTCTGAGCGCCCGCGTAGGCGTTTTTCGAATACAGGGCATTGCAATGCCTGCGGCGGAGGCCCATGCTTCTGCCATGAAGACGGGGCGCAACAGTCTGGAGGGCAATGTAATCGATCTTCATGCGCGGCGCATCTATCCCGGCCGCGTCGAGTGGGAGGACGGGCGCATCACCGCCCTCGTGCCCCTGCCGGGGCGGCGTTTCACGCGCCAGATCTGTCCCGGTTTCGTGGATGCGCACATCCACATCGAAAGTTCCCTGCTGCCGCCCGCTGAGTTCGCGCGGCACGCGGTGGTGCATGGCACCGTGGCGACGGTGTCCGACCCGCATGAGATCGCCAATGTGCTGGGTGTGGCGGGCGTGGACTACATGCTGGGGCAGGCCGCCCGGAGTCCCTTCAATTTCTGCTTCGGCGCGCCCTCCTGCGTGCCGGCGACCCTGTTCGAGACTGCCGGCGCGAGGCTGGACTCGGCCGCGGTCGCGGGGCTGCTCTCGCGCCCCGAGATCGGCTACCTCAGCGAGGTCATGAATTTTCCGGGCGTGCTGGCGGGGGACCGCGAGCTGCTGGCCATGATCGCGGCGGCGAAGGTGGCGGGCAAGCCGGTGGACGGCCACGCCCCCGGGCTGCGCGGCGCGAAGGCGCGTGCCTATGCGGCGGCGGGTATCCACACCGACCACGAGTGTTTCACGCTGCCGGAGGCGCTCGGCAAGATCAGGGCGGGCATGAAGATCCTCATTCGCGAGGGTTCGGCGGCGCGCAACTTCGCGGCGCTCGAGCCGCTGCTGCACAGCAATCCGGGGAAGTGCATGTTCTGTTGCGACGACCTGCATCCCGACCTGCTGGTGAAGGGGCACATTGATCGCCATGTGCGGCGCGCCCTCAAGGGTGGGGCGGACCGCCTGGAGGTGCTGCGTTGCGCCTGCCTGAATCCGGTGGAGCACTACAGGCTGGGCGTGGGCCTGCTGCGGGTGGGGGATCCGGCGGACTTCATCGTCTTTGAGGGGTGGCGGGACCTGCGTGTGCTCTCGACCTGGCTGCGCGGCGCCTGTGTGGCGCGCGACGGGCGCAGCCTGCTGCCGCGTCAGGAGGCCGAATGTCCCAACGCCTTTGCGGCGCGCGAGCGCAGCGTGGCCGACTTTGCCCTGCCCCAGTGCGCCCGGACGGCGGCGAAGCTTCCCGGGCACGGCCGCAGGGGCGGCAGCGTGTTTCCCAGGATCCACATCATCGGCGCCATCCGCGGGCAGCTGGCGACGGAGGACCTGTGCGAGACGGCGGCGGTCGAGGGAGGGTTCCTGGTGGCCGATCCCTCGCGCGACCTGCTCAAGGTGGCCGTGATCAACCGCTACGTGGAGTCGGCGCCTGTATCCATCGGGTTCATACGCGGCTTCGGCCTGAAGCGCGGGGCCATCGCCTCCTCGGTGGCGCATGATTCGCACAACATCGTGGCGGTGGGGGCTGACGACGCCTCGCTGTGCAGGGCCGTGAACGGCGTGATACGCAGCCGTGGCGGACTCAGCGTGGTGGGGCGCGGCGCGGCGCGCGTGCTGCCGCTTCCCATCGCGGGGCTGATGTCGCCCGGCAACGGGGCCGCGGTGGCCCGGAGCTACGCCGCCCTGGACAAGGCGGCGAAGGCGCTGGGCTCCACGCTGGATGCCCCCTTCATGACACTCGCGTTCATGGCCTTGCTGGTGATTCCGGACCTCAAGCTCAGCGACCGGGGGCTTTTCAGCGGGAAACGCTGGAGTTTCGTGCCGCTGCAGGACGGGGCCGGGCCCGTGTGATGCTGATTCCCTTGCGCAGGCGTGGTTTGTGGCTACGGTTCGCGGGATGAACCGATTCCTTCGACTGTTGGTGACGGGCCTCCTGCTCGTCGTTTCTGCGCTGGCGGCGACCAAGCCCTTTCCCCAGGAGAAGAGTGACCTGAGGGCCGATGCCACGGTGCGTTTCGGAAGCCTGCCCAATGGGCTGCGCTACGCGGTGCGCGCGAATGCGGAGCCGAAGGGGCGCGCCGCGCTGCGCATCCTGATCGACGCGGGGTCGTTCATGGAGAAGGACCAGCAGCAGGGCATCGCCCATTTCCTCGAGCACATGTCCTTCAACGGCAGCACGCACTATGCGCCGGGCACGCTGATCGAGTTCTTCCAGCGCATGGGCATGAACTTCGGAGGTGACACGAACGCCTACACGGCCTTCGACCACACGGTGTACCAGATCGACCTGCCCGACACCAAGCCGGAGACCGTGGCCGAGGGGCTGCGGGTCTTCGCCGACTACACGGGAGGCCTGCTGCTGCTCGCGCCCGAGATCGAGAAGGAGCGCGGCGTGATCCTTTCGGAAAAGCGCGCCCGCGATTCGGTGGGTTTCCGCACCCTGAAGGCGGAGCTGGAGTTCGCCTATGCCGGGACGCTGCTGCCGAAGCGCCTGCCGATCGGCACCGAGGAAGTGATCAGCAAGGCCGGGCGCGACGAGTTTGTGAGCTTCTATGACACCTGGTACCGCCCCGAGCTGGTCTCGGTGGTGGCGGTGGGCGACTTCGATGCTGCGGCGGTCGAGCAGCAAATTCGCGAGACCTTCGCGGCGCTGGCCCCCAGGGCACCGGCTGCGGCGGCCCCGGTCGTGGGCACGGTCGCCGAGTTCGAGGGGCTGCGCGTGGCCTACCATGCGGAGGCCGAGGCTCCCTTCACGACGGTCACGCTGCGTCGCGTGGTGCCGTATTCAAAGAAAACCTACAAGGCGGCCGACCTGCTGGAAAAGCTCCCGCTTGAGCTGGCGGTGTCGATGGTCAACCAGCGTCTGGCCGAGCTCGCGAAGAAGGAGGGGGCCCCCTTCATGCAGGCCCACATGTCCGAGGGCGAGGCCTACGGCATCCTGCGCGAGACCACGCTGAGCGTGTACTGCAAGCCCGAGCAATGGTCGGCCGCCGTGGCGGTCGCCGAGCAGGAGCTGCGCTGCGTGCTCTCCTTCGGTTTCCAGGAATTTGAGCTGCGCGCCGCCACCGCCAACCAGCGCAATGCGCTGGAGCAGGCGATCAAGACCCAGAGGACCCGCCATTCGGCGGGCATAGCGGCCCAGCTGATCGGCACGCTGCAGGAGGACCAGGTGTACACCTTCAGCGTGG
>JAHFTI010000326.1 GCA_023265535.1 Opitutaceae bacterium | reverse complement strand
CCAGGAGGTCCGCTCCCTCATGGAGTCCGTGCTCAAGCCCGAGGTCTTCCGCAAGCTCTACACCGACTTCGCCTCGCAGAATCCCAAGTGGAACGAGATTCCGTCGTCCGTGGGCAACATCTACGACTGGGACCGCAAGTCCACCTACATCCAGGAGCCCCCGTTCTTCGAGAACTTCGGCATGCAGGCCGGCAGCATCAGCGAGATCAAGGGCGCCCGCCCCCTGGGCATCTTCGGCGACTCCGTCACCACCGACCACATCTCGCCCGCCGGCTCCATCAAGAAGAGCTCGCCCGCCGGCAAGTACCTGATCGAAAACGGCGTCAGCTTCGAGGACTTCAACAGCTATGGTTCGCGCCGCGGCAATGACCGCATCATGACGCGCGGCACCTTCGCCAACGTCCGCATCAAGAACCTGATGCTCGGCGGCGCCGAGGGTGGCGACACCCTGCTGCAGCCCGAGGGCACCAAGCTGGCCATCTTCGATGCCGCGAACGAGTACCGCAAGCGCGGCACCCCGCTCGTCGTCATCGCCGGCCAGGAATACGGCACCGGCTCCTCGCGCGACTGGGCGGCCAAGGGCACCAACCTCCTCGGCGTGCGCGCCGTGGTGGCTCAGTCCTTCGAACGCATCCACCGCAGCAACCTGGTCGGCATGGGCGTCCTGCCCCTGCAGTTCAAGGAAGGCACCTCCGCCCTCACGCTGAAGCTCGATGGAAGCGAGATCTACGACATCGTGGGTCTCGACGCCTCCATCAAGCCCCAGCAGGACCTGATCCTGCGCATCACCCGCAAGAGCGGCGAGGTGCAGGATGTCGCAGTCCGCTGCCGCATCGACACCCCGATCGAGATCGATTACTATCAGCACGGTGGCATTCTCCCCTACGTGCTGCGCCAGATCGTGGCCCGCGCCAACTAAGGCCCGGCAAAGCCTCTCAAAAGCCCGTGGAATATTTCAGGTATTCCACGGGCTTCTCTTCTTGCTAAACCCCGACCGCTGGGGTCCGATTTCAGATAGTCCATACGCGCCATGCCTGACATCACGAAACCCTCCTTTCTGGTCGATGCCTACTCGGATCCAGTCCTGATCCGCATCGAGGGACGTGCATCGTTCCAGAACTCATCGGGGCTGAAGGACTTCATCACGGAGATGATCCGTCAGGGAAAGCGCCGGCTGGTGATCGATTTCCAGAACTGCACCAGCATGGACAGCACCTTCCTTGGCGTGCTGGCCGGTTCCGCCATCGAGATGCGCAAGCAACAGACGGCGGGCAGCCTCGTGCTGGCGCGCATGGGCCCCCGCAACCTTGAGTTGGTGAGGAATTTGGGTCTCCACCGTCTGCTCACGATCGACGCAGGCGAGGTCCAACACAATTTTGATGCGGCGAACAAGCCCATCGCCCCCCAGTCCAGCCTCTCGGAAATCGAGCACGCCAGGCTGGTGCTTCAGGCCCATGAGAACCTTGTGGCGGCCGATGAGGGCAACCAGACCAAGTTCCAGGATGTGCTGACCTTCCTGCGCAGCCGCGTCGAACAGGGCTGAATCAATTACCTGCCGGCAGGCATGCAAAACCCACGGGGATCACCAACAAACCCGTGACATCCAGGGGACAGCCTGACAAAGAGTTGCCACCCGCCCCATGGAGATTCACCACATCTGCGAATTGGTCCTGCTGCTGATGCTCGCAGGGGGCTGCTGGATTTATTTCCGGCAGAAGCGCAGTCTCGAGACCGAGAACCTTCGCCTGCAGCGGGAGCGGAAGCTGGTGGTCGATTTCATGCACGAGCTTGCAATGGCCCTGGAGGAAAACCCCTCGCGCCAAAGCCTGATGCAAAGGATCGTAAGCGCCGCCATCGACAGCACTGGCGCCATGAGCGCCTGCCTCTACGAACGCAAGGAGACCCAATTCCTGCGCCCCGCGGCCATCGAGGGACTCTTCCCCCCGCAGACACCCATCGCAGACGAGGTGGCGGACAAGTTGCGCACACGCAGTCGTTTCATCGAACAAGTGCTGCGCAGTGAGACCATTCGCATCGGCCAGGGCCTGATCGGCGAAATCGCGGAGCGTACGCAAGGCGAGCTGGTGCGGGATGCAAGCAAGGATCCGCGCGTCATTCGCCACAGCGACCCAGCCCTCGCCATCAACTCGTTGCTGGTGGTCCCGCTGCGCTTCAACCAGCGCTGCTTCGGTGTGCTCGCACTCGCCAACCCCTCCCACGGGGGCCCCTTCTCGGAGACGGATTTCGAGCTGGTGCAATGGCTCGCGGAGCAGGCGTCACTGGCCCTCCACAACGCGGACTTCCTGAATCTTCATATCGAGAAGCAGCAGCTCGACCTCGACCTCTCCCTCGCGAGCAGCATCCAGAAGATGCTCCTGCCCACTCATTCGCCCGACTTGCCTGGGCTCGACATCGACCTGAGCTACCTTCCCGCCCAACGGGTGGGTGGCGATCTGTATGACCTCATCGAACTGCCGCATGGGCGGCTGGGCGTCGCCATCGCAGATGTTTCCGGAAAGGGCATTCCCGCCTCACTGCTGATGACCGCCTGCCGCAGCAGCCTGCGGCAGATCGCCCCGGCGCACGAGTCGCCCGCCAGCGTGCTTTCGGAGCTGAACAAGGCCATGATGGGCGATGTTCAACAGGGGATGTTCGTGACGGTGTTCTACGCAGTCCTGGACCCCTTGTCCGATCAGATCACCTACGCCCGGGCGGGCCATGAATTGCCTTTGTTGGTGCACGCCCCGGACACGGGCAGGCAGACCGGACTGCGCACCGAATTCCTCGAGGGCGACGGGCTTCCGATAGGCATGGTGGGGGACGACCTGTTCAGCAATTACGTCGAGGACCGGCGCTGCACCTTCAGGAACGATGACGTCCTGGTGCTCTACACCGATGGCATCACGGAGGCTCCTAATGAGGCAGACCGGGAATTCTCCGGCTCACGCCTTGCGGACGTGGTGATGGCCAACCGACATCACTCTGCAAACGCGATCAACGCCTCCATCCATGCCGCCGTTGCTGAGTTCGCAGGCGCAAGGGCACAGCGCGACGATTACACGCTGGTCACGGTCAAGCGCCTCGTGCGTTAGGCGACGCAGCGATAAGGCCCTCAAGGCGCTGTCCGAGCTTTTGCAGGTCAAAGGGCTTTGAGATGAACACGGGCGGTTGCTGCGAGCCCAGGGACTCGAGTCTCCTCGTGGCATCGTAGCCGCTCATCAAGGCCACCGGAATGCGGGGGTTGATGCTTTTCATCTGGAGATAGGCGGCGGCACCATCCATGCGCGGCATGACCACATCACTCAGCACACAGGAGAGTCGTTCCTGCTGCATCTTGAAGAGCTCGACGGCTTCCACGCCATCCCCAGCCTCGAGGACCTCGTACCCCAGGCTGCGCAGCGAGCGCGCCACGATGGTGCGGACTCCCACATCATCGTCGACGACCAGGATGAGCCCATGGGCGGTTCCAGGTGCGTGAAGAGTACGGGTGGGGGAGGGCGTGTTGCCAGTCGGCGGAGGAGTGGCGCCCGCGACGCTGGGAAAGACAATTTGGAAGCAGGTGCCGGCCCCCTCCTCGCTGCGCACGGCGACACCGCCGTGGTTGGACTTCACGATGCCGAGCACTGCAGCGAGACCCATGCCCTTGCCGATGAATTTGGTCGTGAAGAACGGCTCGAAGATCCGGGAGAGCACCTCCCGGCTCATGCCACAGCCATTGTCCTCAATTTCCATCACGGAGTAGTCGCCCTCTGGCAGGGAGCCTTCGGCAAAATGATGCCGAAGTTCGTCGCGCGTGAACCTGCGCTGCAGCGTGCGGATGATGATGCGTCCCTCCTCCTGCCCGATCGCCTCCGAGGCATTGAGCAGGAGGGTGATCATCACCTGGCGCAGTTGGTTCTCATCCACGCGCACCTTAGCAGCGGGCCCCGAGGTCTGCAGCAGGATCCGGCATTGCTTGGGGATGCTGCTGCTGAGCAAACCCACGCTGCGAGCGGCAAGGTCGTTGAGGTCCACCTGTGCGAGCGAGGTCTGCGCCTTGCCCGCGTACACGAGCATCTGCTGGCAAAGCTCCGAGGCCTTCTTGGTGGCGGTTTCAATCTGGTCGAGACAACCGGCGACCGGGGACTTCTCGTCAGTGTCCAGGCGGGCCAGGGTGGCGTTGCCCAGGACAACAGTCAGCAGATTGTTGAAATCATGGGCGATGCCGCCGGCCAGCACACCGAGGCTCTCCATCTTCTGGGCACGCAGAAAACGTTCCTGCATGGCGTTGCGGGTGCTGACTGCGGTGCCCAATCCCAGGCCCACGCAGGCGACGGCGACGACAAAAAGGAGGAAATTCAAGACCAGAGCCTGGGATCCATCACCGAAGAGATTCATGCTGACCAGGCCACTCATGGTGACGGCAAGCGTGGCCAAGGTCGCACCTGGCAGCCCATGGTCGAGGCTGATCCAGATCAGCGGGAGAAAACAGATGTAGAAGGCATTATAGCGGCGCAGGGGCTCCACCGAGTACACGAGGACCAGTGCAAGGAGAAGGCAAACGGACTGCACGAGCACAGTCACCCAGGACTTCCCCTGGGGCGCCATCAGGGGCCCCTGCTTCAGCTCATCACGCACCCAGGGACCGGCGAAGACCAACGCAACGGGGACAACCGTGAGAAGGCCGCAAAAATCGCCCACCCACCAACGCGTCAGGGAAAGCCCAAACTCCATGCCGCCGCCTTGGCTGATAAGATTGAAGGCCACTGTGCCGAGAAGCGCGGCAGCGGCAGGAGCAGCCAGAAGCAACAGGATAAACCCCGCCACCCGCTTGGGGGTGTCGGGAAGAATCATCGCGCCCAGCGTCCGCCTGCCGAGCCAGGCCCAGAACGTGTAGTTAGCCGTAAGCAGCCCAGGGAACACCAAGGGGGCCCACCATTCAGGCAGACCGGACCCCATGTAGGCTGTAAGCACATTGGCAACCAGCACGGTGGGCCAATAACCGGGCCCCAACAAAAGAAGGAGGCTCAGCGCCAAGCCCGCCGGGGCATACCAGATCGAGATTCCCGGCATGGCCTCGAACCACTGCGCCGAAAAATGCGCCGCCACGTGCAGGAGCAAGTAGAGGAGGCAGCAAAATTGGCGCGCCTGAAGAGAAATCTTCATCCCTGAATATGGGGGAGGAGATTTGGTTGTGGCAGAAGACGACTCAAGCCAAAGCACTGCGAAAAACACTAAAACACCTGCACCGATCGGCTCCACCCAAACAGGCCCATGTGCAGACATAAGGCTTGTGGCCGTTGGAAGGAATGCAGCAGGCATGTAGGCAGGGCGGCGGCGGGGACAACGTTGCAGCACACCTGACTGAGGCCTCTGCAATGCCTGCCGCCTGACCTTGCATCCTAAGGCCTGACGCGAACTCGCGGGCCCGGCCGAAACTAGGGTTGCAAGGCATCCTGCATCATTTCTCACTTGCTCCCTTCCATGTC
>JAHFTI010000325.1 GCA_023265535.1 Opitutaceae bacterium | reverse complement strand
CCACGGCGCCGACCACGACCACCACCATGTTGTTGGGCACGTAGCGCGCCCGGTAATAGGACACCAGCTCCGCGTGGGTCAGCCCCTCGAAGAGCACCTTGTGGCCGATGATCGGGTGGCGGTAGGGGTGTTCCTTGAAGGCCGTGTCAAAGAGGCATTCGCCGAGGCGCTGGTCCGGGTCGTCACGCCCCATGGCGATCTCGCGCAGGATCACGTCGCGCTCCTTGGCAAACTCGTCCTCGGGCAGGCGCGAGTGCAGCACGGCATCGGCAAGGATATCGACGGCCACGGGCATGTTCTCCGAGGGCAGGTCGATGTAGTACACCGTGCGGTCGAAGGTGGTGTAGGCGTTGATGTAACCGCCATTGGCCTGCACCTCGGCGCTGATCTCGCGCCCCTGACGACGCTCCGTGCCCTTGAAAAGCATGTGCTCCAGGAAGTGCGAGATGCCCGCCCCCAGCCAGGGGCCCTCATGGAGGCTGCCCGTCTTGACCCAGACTTGCACGGAGGCCAGCTCCGCGGAGTAGTCCGGCTTGACCAGCAGGGTGAGTCCGTTGGGAAGGACGGAGCGCTCCACGGTTTCGGACCAAAAGCTTTTCAGGAGGTCGACGTCGCTGGAGCGGACAAGGGCTTTGGGCATAAAGACGGTGGGGGTCGGAACAGGCTAAAAATGCGCAAGCCTAACGCGCTGGAAGGCCGGGAAGAGGGTCGGGAGTGCGTCAGGAATACCGTACAAATCACTCAGGGACGCCGTGGGAGCCCTTGGGCGGGTGGCGGCGGGAGGCCTGGAAGGGTTTCACAAAGGCATCCTCGAAGTCAAAACGCTGGGCAAAGTCCTCCTTGCAGTCGGTCTCGGTCTTGCTAAACACATTGTATTCAATAAGATTGAATACCATGTCGCCGAAGTCGGGGCAGCGCGTCACGCCCCATTCGTTGAGGACCATCTTGGCCATGGGACCAAACTGTTCGAGCGCGTAATCGCGTAGTCCATCAAGCAATTCAGGACCAGAGACATGCTGGGACTTCTGCACGCGTTCTGCATTCTTTTTGCGAAGGTCTTTGACGGTGTAGTCAAGACCATGCCTCAGAAAGAAATAGGCTCTTTTGTCGAAGCGCGGGTCCTCTTTGCGAATCTGTTCAACGATCTGGGCGAACTCCAAGTCTTGCATGTGTGATTTCTGGCACCTGTCTAACACAGGCTGCAGGCACATGCAATAACGCCTCTGATGAGTCTCCGTCTCAAAGGTGTGGAAAGTACGAAATAATAATCATGGTTAATACTTATAAATTCGCGATGTTGCGGAAGCCCCTGACAAGAAGCTCGCGTGAGGTCGCTCGCTTTCTAATCGTCTCTACCAGATCGTCCATGCAGACCTCCTCCCACTCCCTCCCCCCGCTGGCTGGCTCTGCCCAAGCCAAGGATGCGGCCACCGCCGCCTCCACCAGCAGGGAAGCCATCTGCGCCCGTCTTCGTTCCGCCGGCCTTCGTTCGACCCAACCTCGAATCGCCATCTACAAGGCCCTCAACGATTTCAGCGAGCCAGTTACCATCGAACAGATCTTCAAGAGCATCAAGGCCACCAGCTGCGATCTCGTGACGGTCTATCGCGGACTCGCCCTCTTCGAGGAGCTGGGTCTTGTGCAGCGAAGTTTCTCCAACAATGGCACCGGTCTCTACGAGCTCAAGCGTGAGGGCACGCCCAACTACTACGTGACCTGCAAGCAGACCGGCAAGCGCGCCACCCTGGAGTCCGAGGACGCCCAGGAGCTGCACCGCGTGCTCAGCCGCATCGAGGGCAAGCTCAGTTCCCAGGGCTTCCGCGCCCTCTCCCACCGCCTGGAATTCCAGGGCCTGTCCGCAGAGGCTCCGATCACCAGCATGCCCGCCTCCGAGGTCGACGAGCCCAAGGCGAACGAGGCCTGAGCCGCCCCGCCTTATCGCTTTCAGCAAAAAGCCGACCTCTCAGGGTCGGCTTTTTTGTGCGCGCATGCAAACGGGAGGAGGTTCAGCCCTTGGGCAGCGACGCCAGGGCCTGCTCGTAACGCCGGTCGATGGCGCGCCAATCGAGGAGGCGCTGCACGGCCTTCACGTAATCCACGCGCAGGTTCTGGTATTTCAGGTAATAGGCATGCTCCCAGACATCGATGCCCAGGATCGGCTGAAGCCCTTCCATGAGCGGTGAATCCTGGTTGGCTGTGGAATGCAGCTGCAGCTTTCCGTCGCGCGCCAGGCTCAGCCAGGCCCAGCCGCTTCCGAAACGGGTAGCGGCGGTGGACACGAGGCGCTCCTTGAAGGCGTCAAAGGAGCCGAAGGCGGCGTCAATGGCCCTGGCCAATTCCTTGCCGGGGAGCGCGGCGGGCTTCGGCGTGAGGATGCTCCAGAAAAGGGAATGGTTCAGGTGTCCGCCCACATTGTTGCGCAGCAGGCCGCGGATCTTCTCGGGAGCCACACGCAGGTCCTTGATCAGCTCCTCGGCAGTCAGCTTCAGCAGGTCAGGGTACTCCGCCAGCGCCCGGTTGGCGTTGTCGATGTAGGCCTGGTGATGCTTGGTGTAGTGGATTTCCATCGTGCGCGCATCAAGGTGCGGCTCAAGGGCATCGTAGGCGTAGGCCAGCGGCGGCAGGGTGAAGGGCTGAGGGGCGACGCCGCCTTGGGCGGGCTTCGCAGGGGCGGCAGGGGACTTTCCTTGCTCGGCGGCCGGAGCACCGGCTTCAGCCAGGGCGAGTGAACCCAGGCTCAGGACTGCCATGCCGGCACCGACAGTTTTGATCATGTCGCGACGAGACAGCGGGGGGGTATTCATTGGGAGGATATTACACCTGCTTGGCCTGCCAGGCAAACGAGAGCAAAGGATCCCAGCATCATTTTGCCGCCTTATGGCAGGGCCCGGTTCGGGGATGCTGGACGAAGCCGGCAGGCTGCGCCCTGTGCTGCCACCCCCCGAGGGAGCTCAGTCGCCCCCCCCTGACCGGGATGAGGCGCCGCGCTCCAGGAGGCTGAAAATGCTGGGATTTTGCCCAAAATCCGGCCACCGGAAGGGTCAAAACAGGGCAAAAACCCCGAATTGGAAAATTTCTTTTCATGCAAAAACAGGGGCCAAACAGCCCATTTTGCGCTTTTTTTGTTCAGCGCATGTGCAGTGCCACCACGCCTAGCCTTAACAATGAAATCTGGCCGATTTCAGCCCATTTTTGCCCCAAAACACCCAGTTTTGGCCCAAAAACGGCCTCTTTTTGAGCTCCCCTGCAAAGTTAGCGCCACAAAAAAGCGCGCCCCTTAACCAACTATCGCAAATCAGCTGCTTTTTAATGGATTGATCTTTGCCCGGGTATTAATTTTGAACGCAGACACTATCTGATCTTCTAACGCACGCGTTTCACCTCAACCAAGGAACATCGCTTGGACCTCAAACAAATCAAACTCATCATCGACCTCATGAAGCGTTCGGAACTGACCGAATTCGCCATCGAGGAAGAGGGCCTCAAACTCAAGATTTGCCGTTCGAACACCGCTGGCGTGCCCTACGTCGAGGGCTCCCGTGGCTCGGCTGCTCCGTTCCTTCCCGTGGCCGCCCCTGCACAACCCGTGGTGGCTCCCGTCGCCGCCCCCGCCGCCCCGGCCAGCCCGGTCGCCCCGGCCGCAGCCGAGGAATCCGGCATCATCTTCGTGAAGAGCCCCATGGTGGGCACCTTCTACCGCTCCGCCTCCCCCGACTCCAAGGCCTTCGCGGACGTCGGCACCAAGCTGGTTGAGAACACCCCGGTCTGCATCATCGAGGCGATGAAGATCATGAACGAGATCCAGGCGGAGGTCCGCGGCACGGTTCTCGAGGTGCTCGTCGAAAATGGACAGCCCGTTGAATACGGACAGAAACTCTTCAAGGTCAAGCAAGGCTGAATCACCCAAGCAATTGGCTGACAGCATCCTGGGCGACTCGGCCTCCCTATGGCCCGCCCAGGAGCAGCGGGCTCGCAGTCCCAAAAACACCACCATGATTCAAAAGATCCTGATCGCCAACCGCGGCGAAATCGCCCTGCGCATTGTGCGCGCCTGCCGCGAACTCGGCATCAAGACCCTCGCCGTTTACTCCGAGGCGGACGTTCAGTCCCTCCACGTGCAGCTCGCCGACGAGGCCATCTGCATCGGTGGCCCCCGGAGCGCCGACAGCTACCTGCGCGCCGACCGCATCATCGCCGCCGCTGAGATCGCAGACGTCGACGCCATCCATCCCGGCTACGGCTTCCTCTCCGAAAACGCCAAGTTCGCCCAGCAGTGCGAGACCTGCGGCATCAAGTTCATCGGCCCCAAGTCCGAATCCATCCGCATGATGGGCGACAAGGCCATCGCCAAGGACACCGTGCGCAAGGCCGGCGTCCCCATCGTCCCCGGCAGCGACGGCCCCATCGACACCGAGGGCGAGGCCGTCAAGATCGCCCGCAAGATCGGCTATCCCGTCATCATCAAGGCGGTCGCCGGCGGCGGCGGTCGCGGCATGCGCATCGCCCACAACGACGTCTCCTTCGCCAAGGAGTACCACGTGGCCCGCAACGAGGCCGAGAAAGCCTTCGGCAATGGCCAGGTGTACATCGAGAAGTACATCGAGCGCCCCCGCCACATCGAGTTCCAGATCCTCGCCGACGCACACGGCCACACCGTGCACCTGGGCGAGCGCGACTGCTCCGTGCAGCGCCGCCACCAGAAGCTCATCGAGGAGAGCCCCTCCCCCTTCCTCACCCCGTCCCTGCGCAAGACCATGGGCAAGGCAGCCATCAAGGCCGCCGTGGCCGCCGGCTACGAGAACGCCGGCACCATCGAGTTCCTAGTGGACGCCAAGGGCAACTTCTACTTCATCGAGATGAACACCCGCATCCAGGTGGAACATCCGGTGACCGAGGAGGTTACGGGCATCGATCTGATCAAGCAACAGATCCGCATCGCAAACGGCGAGAAGCTCGGTTTCGACCAGGGCGACATCACCTTCACCAAGCACGCCATCGAGTGCCGCATCAACGCCGAGGACCCGGCCCGCAACTTCACCCCGAGCCCCGGCACCATCGGCCTCTACTACGCCCCGGGCGGCCACGGCGTGCGCGTCGACTCCCACGTCTACAGCGGCTACACCATCCCGTCGCACTACGACTCGATGATCGGCAAGCTGATCTGCTTCGGCAGCACGCGCAAGATCGCCTTGGAGCGCAGCTATCGTGCTCTCAGCGAATATCTTATCCGCGGCGTCAAGACGACGATCCCGCTCCAGAAGGCCATCATGAGCGACCCGACCTTCATCGAGGGCAAGGCGACCACGGCCTACATGGACGACTTCATGAGCCGCACCCCGCCGGATCTCTTCCTTTGAGCCGTTTTACTTTCCGGCCCTCGTGGGCCTGAAATCAGAGTACAGTACACAGGACAAAAAAAGGCCGCCTCGCAAGGGGCGGTCTTTTTTTTGCCTGGAAAATGCTTACACGCGTTCGAGCACGACGTCGCTCCACT
>JAHFTI010000324.1 GCA_023265535.1 Opitutaceae bacterium | reverse complement strand
CTCTTTGCCGACAGCTCCGCCCCCGCGCGCCTGCATGCCGAACTCAGCGAACTCTGCCAGCTGGCTCCCGGGCGCCACCCCGGCACCGAGTCCTTTCGCAGGGCCGAGGAATGGGTGCTCTCGAAACTCGGCAGCATTCCGGGCGTGACGCTCACCCGGATCGCAGTGCCACTCCCCGTGTGGAAACGTGGGGCCCCGGCGCGCGCATGCATCGGCAAGGACAGCTCGCAGGCCGGCTTCGCCGTCCTCGCCTTGGGCGGTTCCAGCGGCACTCCAGCCGGAGGGATCGACGCCCCCGTGCTCGAGGTCCATTCACTCGACGAACTCACCAGCCTCGGCCGCGCAAAAGTCGAGGGGCGCATCGTGTTCTTCAACCGCCCCATGGACCCCGAGGCCACACGCAAGGGGCTCGGGGGCTACGGAGCCGCCGTCGACCAGCGCAGCGCCGGACCGCGCACCGCAGCCCGCCTCGGCGCCGTCGCCGCACTGGTGCGCTCCATCACCATCGCACAGGACGACCTCCCACACACGGGCTTCACGTCCTTCAACAAGGACACGCCCGCCATCCCGGCCGCCGCACTGGGCATCCAGTCCGCAGACCGCCTGAGCGCAGCCCTTCGCGCGACCCCGGGCCTGAGCCTCCACCTGGAGGTCAACGCCGAGTTCCTTCCCCCGGTCAACCAGCACCTGATCATCGCCGAGCACCGGGGTTCCGATCCCGCGGCCGGCCCGGCACTCCTCATGGTCGGCGCACACCTGGATTCCTGGGACACCACGCCGGGCGCCCTGGACGATGGCTCCGGTGTGATCCATGCGATCGAGGCCTTCCGCAAGCTTGTATCCATCGGGACACGACACGGTGTGCGCTGCGTCCTGTTCCCCAGCGAGGAATCCAACCGCGCGGGCGCGGCAGCCTACGTCGACCACGTGCGCCAGCGCGGCGATGTCCACCTGCTCGCCATGGAATCCGACGCGGGCGGCCTGCCCGTGCTCGGCATCAGCCTGGGCGAACGCACCACCCAGGAACAGGCGGCACGCCTGAACTCACTCTGGGGAGCCACGCTAGCGCGCCATGGCATCCCGAGGATTTTCATCGACGAGAGCGGCAACGATATCGAGCCCCTCTCCCGGGCCGACGGCACGCTCACCGCAGGCCTGGCCACCGACGGCAGCCGTTACTTCCTCGTGCACCACAGCGCCGCGGACACCGCGGACAAGGTCGTGCCCGGGGAGCTTGCGCACGGGGCCGCCACCCTCGCGGCCTGCCTGCTGCTGGTGGATCGCGAATAGCCCCCCCCTCCCCAGCTGATTGTGGGTGGCCCTCGGGACAATGCACGTGGCTGCCTTGCCAAGGAGTGATGCCCTTTGGGGCAACTCCTTGGGCATGAGCCACCCTCCTCAGGCATGCACACCTGACCTGGGTGAACCCCGCGGCACACACCGCATGGAATTCATCCACATGAATTCCGCCATGCTGGTGCGAAAACCCGGTGCGGAATAAGGGTCCTGAGCAAGCCCGCCCTGCGGGATCCTCAAAACCAAAGGTACCCCTGCCTTGTTTGCTTCTGAGCAAAACAACCATGGGGCCTCCCTGAACCCAAACCAATGAACACCCCCAAGAACGTCTTGTTTCGTCGCTGTGCCATTGCCCTGCTCTGCGCCGCCGCCCACACGGGCCTGCGCGCCCAGCAGGCAGCGGTTGCAGTCTCCCCCGCAACGCCCCCCTCTGATGAGGACGTCATCACCCTCTCGCCCTTCGAGGTGACCTCCGAAGGAGACACAGGCTACACGGCCACATCCACCCTCGCCGGCACGCGCGTGCGCACCGACCTGCGCGACATCGCCTCCAGCCTGAGCGTTGTCACCACGCAGTTCCTCAAGGACACCGGCGCCACCTCCAACGAGTCCCTCCTGCCCTACCAGGTGAACACGGAAGTCGGCGGCCTCTACGGCAACTTCGCCGGCATCGGCAACGTCCAGGCCGCGAGCGAAAACGGCAAGCTCGCCAACCCCAACTCCAACACCCGCGTGCGCGGTCTCGACGAGGCTGACAACACCAAGGACTACTTCCTCACCAGCATTCCCTGGGACTCTTACACGGTCGACCGCGTCGACCTGCAGCGCGGCCCCAACTCCATCCTCTTCGGCGTCGGCAGTCCCGCCGGTATCATCAATACCACTACAATCGGCGCCCGCATGGACAAGAGCGGGGGCAAGGTCGAGACCACCCTGGGCAGCTACGGCAGCAAGCGCTTCAACATCGACTACAACCACCTCCTCATCAAGGGCGAACTGGCCCTGCGCATCGCCGCCGTGGACGATGACACGAAGTTCCGCCAGGACCCCGCCTATGCCCACGCCAAGCGCGTGTTCGGCGCCCTGCGCTACACCCCCCAGCTCTTCTCGAGCCGCTACGCAGACAAGCTCTCCGTGCGCGTGAACGCCGAGTCCGGACGCCTGCGCTCCAACCGCCCGCGCATGCTCCCCCCGATCGACAAGATCACGAATTTCTTCAACCCCGACATCTTCAAGCGCGAAGGCGGCAAGATCCGCCTCTACGACCCCACCTACATCTGGTCCTACTACATGGCCCTGGATCGTGGCACCAAGGTGGGTGACCCGACCTACAACAAGATGTCCAAGGATCCCGGCTACGAGGCCGTCCCAGGACTGGGCAACGAAATGGGTGCCGGCATGGTCACCTACAACAACGGGCAAGGTCAGCCCGTCATGGTCAGGGAACACAAGGCAAGCCAGAGCTTCGGCATCAACTCGGCTGGCGTCATCGACAAGTCGATCGGTGCCCTTCCCTTCGGCAATTACGCGCAGTCCAGCGGTCTCTATGACTATTCGCTGAACCTCAATGCGCTCAATCCCAGCAAGTACCCGGCCGCCGCGAAACAGTACTACAAGGACCTCGTCCTGACCGACCCGACGGTCTTCGACTTTTACAACAAGCTCCTCGACGGCGACAACAAGTGGGAGTCCACCGACTTCAAGACTCTCAATGTCGCGGTCGGCCAGAACTTCTTCGGCAACCGCCTCGGCTTCGAGTTCGTGTACGACTACCAGAGCTCGACCACCGCCCAGGTGGGCTATCTCGGAGGCAATCCCTTCATCAGTGTCGACGTGAACAAGTTCACGATGGACACCCTCGCGAGCTACTTCCCGAACCCCGGCACCGAGTGGGCGCCCAACGTCGACAATGGCGGCGGCACGGTCAATCCCAACGCCGGTCGCGCCTACACCTCGGGCACCGGCTACGGCAATTCGACCAACATCGTCCGGGACAGCTGGCGCGTGACGACCTACGGTGAACTCCGCGGCAACGATCTCTTCTCCAAGGACTCGTTCCTGGCAAAGCTGCTCAGCCGCAACGTGCTCTCCGCACTCCTCAGCTCGGACACGGTCGACCGTTTCGACAAGAACTGGACCACAGAGCGCACCGACGTGAACTGGACCCTCAACCAGGGCGCCACCACCGCCGGCCGTCGTGCCGTGGGTTTCACCGTCTATCTCTCCGATAACCTGGTGTCCCGCACCAGCGCCTCCGGACTCGGCCTCGACCGCATCCGCAACAGCGTCGCTCCCTATGGTCAGGTGCAGGCCAAGTACTTCGATTCCCATTGGAAGTACTCCCTGAATCCGAACGACCCGACCTACGTCAACCCGGCCGCCCCCTTCACCAATCCGGCGAACCAGCAGATCCTGACGCAGTCCGAGAATCCCGCGAACTACGTGGGCTGGACCACCAAGGGCATGGAAATCCTGAGCTCCACACACGGTGCGATGGACCAGATGTACACGGGTGCCTCCAAGAACCGCAACAAGCTCGAGTCCCAAGGCCTCACGCTTCAATCCTACATTTGGAACGACATGATCGTTCCGACGGTGGGCTGGCGCAAGGACCGCATCGAGACCTACGGCACGGGTGGCGCGGTTGACCAGAACACGGACGTGGCCTCGGTCAACTTCGAGAACATTCCCACCTCGAAGGCCGTGAGCCAGGGCGAAACCACCACTTGGGGCGTCGTGGCCCGTCTGCCGAAGAAGCTTCGCGGGAAGCTGCCCATGGATTCCGACATCAGCGTGTTCTACAACAGCTCCGAGAACTTCCGCGCCGTCAACCGCGTGGGTTACGACGGCATGGCGCTGGCCAACCCCAAGGGCCAGAGCAAGGACTACGGTTTTGCCATCAGCGCGCTCGAGGACCGCGTCTCACTGAAGGTCACCTGGTACGACACGAAGGTGAAGGACGTCGACATTCCCGGCGGCAATGCCCTCGGACAGAATGTCTGGTTCCTCGGCAACATGCAGGCCTGGGGTACGGCTGCGGTGCAACTCATCAAGGCAGGCCGCGCCGGCGAGCGTCCGGGTCGCGTTGACCAATGGAACTATGCCCTTGTCGACGAGAACAAGTGGGGCAATGCCACGTGGGAAAATCCGAACTCCACCGAGTTCCTCACACATCCCACCTCCATCAAGCAGGCGGCGGCCGTCACGGCCTGGCTCGCCACCATGCCCAGCCAAGCCTACTACGATGCCTTCGGCTATCCTGTCGACGTGGCGAAGGCCAAGAGCAGCGACTGGAACGTGGCCAAGACCGCGATCAGCAACGGCACCTGGGACATGAACGGTGGCGTGGGCTCGATCCAGCCCCGCGATGGCGGCAAGGTCAATGGCATGACCCCGGTCGGCACGATCGACCAGCAATCCAAGGGTATCGAATTCGAGTTCGCCGCCAAGCCCCTCAAGAATTGGGACCTCGTTCTCAATGTGGCCAAGACAGAGGCCTCCCGCACAGGCCTGGGCGCCTCCTTCGCGAACTGGATCGAGAGCCAGAAGACACGTCTGGATGGTCCCGCCGGAGACCTGCGCCTGTGGTGGGCCGGCGACAAGACCTTCCGCTCCTACTACGACGGCTTCATCTACCAGGCCTACCTCTTCCAGAAGGAGTCCGACGGTGCGATGGCACCCGAGATTCGCCCCTGGCGCTTCAACGCGATCTCCAACTTCCGTTTCGATCGCGGCATGCTCAAGGGCATCAACGTCGGCGGTGGCTATCGCTGGCAGGACGACGTGATCCTGGGTTATGCGTTGAATGACGCGAAGACCAAGCTGGACATCAATCGCCCGATCAAGGGGGCCTCGGAAAGTGGCTTGGATTGCTGGATCGGTTACGAGCGCAAGCTCAGCAAGGCCATCAACTGGAGGCTCCAGCTGAATCTGCGCAATGTGGGTGACAAGGCCCACCTGATTCCCGTGAGTGCAAACCCCGACGGCAGCTATGCCGCGATGCGAATTGCGGACGGCTGTTCCTGGGCAATCAGAAACAGCTTCGAGTTCTAGTTTGAGCAGGGTTAGTTCGGTTGACGCCACATAGCGGGGGCTATGTGGCGTCTTTTTTTGCCTTGAATACAGACTTCGGCAGGACGGCGAAGGCCCCCTCCCTGATGGAGCGGAGTTCGCTCTCGGGCCCGGAGCAGAAATCCAGGCAC
>JAHFTI010000323.1 GCA_023265535.1 Opitutaceae bacterium | reverse complement strand
CCAGATACCCTGGAACAATCCTCACTGGCATCCCGCCCACGGAGGCATCTATCGCAATGTCCGCCTGATCGTCACGGATCCGCTGCGGATCACGCTTCCCCTGCACAGTTTCCTCGGGACGGAGGGACCCTACGCCTACACCACCTCCCTCACTGCCGACAGCGCCGGCCTCGGCGTCGAGGTTCCGGTGCTCAACGGCAGGGGCGTGGAAACGGGCTTCCAGGTCCTGGTGGAGCTCTTCGACGCCGAAGGTGTATCCAAACTTTCCTTACAGCAGGCGGGGAGCCTCGCCCCCGGGGCCTTCTCCAAGCTCCGACTGGAGGGCACCCTTCCCAATCCGCGCGCCTGGGAGCCGGGCTATCCCCATGTCTATCGTGTCCGCATCACCCTTCAGGTCGGCGGGCAGGCGGTCGACGTCGCCGAGATCCCCCTGGGCCTGCGCCAGGTGCGCTGGGACGCGACGAGCGGGCTCTGGGTGAATGGTGTCCATTACAAGCTGCACGGCTGGGGACAGAAGGCCACGAACGAATGGCCCGGCCTCGGTGCGGCGCTGCCCGACTGGATGCAGGCCTACACCCTGCAGCTCATGCATGACGCGGGCGGCAATTTCGTGCGCTGGGGCCACGTGCCGGGAAGCCCGGCGCAGGTGGCGGCTGCCGACCACCTGGGCATCGTGACCCTGCAGCCCGGCGGGGATGGCGAGCATGATGCGCGCGGAGGCGCCTGGGCGCTGCGTGTAGCGAATTTCCGCGATGTACTGGTCTATTTCCGCAACAATCCCTCCATCCTCATCTGGGAGGGCGGCAACCAGAAGGTGAGCCGCGAGCACGCCGCCGCCCTGCGCGCCCTCATGGACCAGTATGATCCGAAGGGCGGGCGCGCCTATGCCCATCGCCGCGCCGACACCATCACTGCCGAGTTCATGGATGTAGGCATCGGCACCGAGGGCGGCCGCGAGATCGCCCGCCTGCCCGTCGTCGAGGGCGAATACAACCGCGAGGAATCGCCGCGCCGCGTCTGGGACATGGCCTCGCCTCCCAATTTCGGCTACCCTGAGGCGAAGGGTCAGACCTACCAGCTCACCTCGGAGCAGTTCGCCGTCAACCAGGTCACCCACTACGTGGGCAAGCTGGGCTCGCCGTCCCATGCAGGTGGTGCGAACTGGATCTTCTCGGACAGCACAAGCGGCGGGCGCGTGGCCACCGAGGTGGCGAGGGCCAGCGGCGAGGTCGACGGCGTGCGCCTGCCCAAGCAGGCCTACCATGTCTGCCAGGTGATGTTCAGCCTCCAGCCGCGCGTGCACATCATCGGCCATTGGTCCTACGCGCCGGGCACACGCAAGACGATCCACGTGGCGGCCAACACGGGTGGCGAGATGGAGCTTCTGCTGAACGGTCGCCCGCTCGGGCGCGCCGCTCCCGTCAACCGCTATTCCTACAGCTTTCCCGAGATCGCCTTCGAGCCTGGCGAGCTGACCGCGATTGCCCGCGACGCCGCCGGCCGTATCCAAGCCAGGCATACACTGCAGACTGCGGGTCCCGCCGTGGCCCTGCGGCTCACGCCCATCGTCGGTCCCGACGGCTGGCGGGCGGACGGGGCCGACATCGCGCTGTTCGATGTGGAGGCGGTCGATGCCTCAGGGAGGCGCGTGCCCACCTTCCAGCAACCCGTCGACTTTTTGCTCAAGGGAGAGGGCGTCTGGCGCGGCGGCTACAACAGCGGCAGGACCGGCAGCATCAACCAAAGCCGGCTGGAGCTCGAGGCGGGCATCAACCGCGTGTCCGTGCGCAGCACGGCGGTGGCCGGACGCATCGAACTGAGCTGCAGTGCCGAGGGACTGCGCCCGGCGAGCAGCGTCCTGGTTTCCGTGGACGCCGCGGGCAAGGCCCCGGCCTGGCCGCGCTTCAACCTTCCCGAGCGGCCTCAGCGTGGACCGCAACCCGCTTCGCCGCCCGCAGGTGCAAGTGCCACTCGCCAGCCTGACCAGCCCGGGCGTTTCATCCTGGCCTTCAATTATTCGGGTCCCAATGCCAGCATCGTACATGTGGAGAGGGGCGCCGCGAATGGCCGCAATGCCTATGTCGACTGTGACTCTCCCTTCTCCAATCTTCCTTCCGCGCTTGAGGGGGCCGACTGGGTGCAGGTCGATAACAGGGACGCCCGCTTTCATGCAGTCGACCTGATGGAACTTACCGTGGGGGCCGGCAGCACCGTGTTCATCGCCCATGATGGGCGTGTGCCTCCTCCACCGTGGCTGCTGCGGGATTATGCTCCAACCGGGCTCATGCTGCAGATGAAGGGCGTGCCCATGGCGGTGTATTCAAGAACTCTTGTGCGTGGCACCGGCCTGACCCTCGGGCCCAACACCGAGGACAGCACAGTCAGGGAGGCCAATCTCTACCTTGTGTTCGTCGGGGCAACGGCAGGGACTCCATGATCCACGCGCTTGTGCACATGGTGTGCTGACTCGGCGCGGGACCGGGACTCGCGCTGCGGCTGTGCCGCTCAGGCCCTTGGACAGAGAGGCGCCCACGAGGGGCGGGCCGTGCAGGTGTACTTGCCAACACCCAGGCGATCCTCAGTCTTGTACCGTTTGCCGCCTGCACATCCAACCCCTGTTTTTCCGTGAGGCTCACGCCCTTCGGCCTCCTTGGGCCCTGGTCCCTTGTCTCATGGGGCGTCGCTGTCCTGCTTGTCGCGCTGGTCGGTGCCACCCCGTGCAAAGGGTCGGCTGTCACGGGCGCCGAGGCAGGCAGGATCGGTGTTTCCGCACATGAGGATCCCGACCTTGGATTTCCGATCTCCCATCCCGTTCCCCGCCTGAACGCCGCCTACTCCAACCTGGGGAAGGATTCCCTCGGCAGGATTTATGCGACGCGCGGAGGGGCGGTCTTCTGCTTTGACGGAGCCGAGTGGAGTGAACTTCGGCCTGCGGGCATCGGTGAAATCCAGGACCTTGCCGTCGACGGCCAGGATCGTCTCTGGGTGGGCATGGACAGCGAGATCGGTTGCTTTTCCCTGCACTCGGATGGGACTCGCTCCTATGAATCCCTCACCGGGCTCATTCCGCCCGAGCATCGCGAGTATGGCAACCTCTGGAGCGTTCATGCATTGGGGGATTACGTGTACTTTACGACCGACACGCGGGTCCTTGAGCTTCGGGACCGGAAGGTCAGGGTTCATCCGATCCCTTCGGGCCGGCGCCTGTTCAGCAGCAGCGCCCCTGACGGGTGCCTCTACGTGCATTCAAGGGCCTATCGCGGCCTGCTTCGTTTTCCCAGGGAGGGCGGGGAACCGGACAGGGTCATTCCCAGTGAGTCCCTGTTGCGTTTGGTCGGGTACAATGCGGTGGTGCGCATCCTGCCGGCCCCCAACGGGGACCGGCTCCTGTGTTTCTCCGTCGGAGGATGCCTTCTCTGGAAGCCTGACGGCCAGCTCGAGCCGACCGGCTGGCCCTGCAACCCGTTTCTCGCAGAGAGCGTAATTGAGGAAGCGATCGTTCTGTCCGATGGCTCCTATCTCTTCGGCACGCTGCATGCAGGGGCCATCCAGGTGGATCGCCAGGGCCGGGTGCTCTCCTCTCTCAACAAGGCCAATGGGGGGCTTCCCTCCGACCACGTGATTTCCCTGCTCGAGGTGGCACCGGGGCATGTCTGGGTCGCCTCGATCCTGGGCGTGGTCGAATGGGATTTGAGGCCTGGCTTCAGTGTGCATGACAATCGCAGCGGCCTGACGGGAATGGGGCTTGCGCTCACACGCTTCCAGGGGCGCATGGTCTTTGGGGCCGACACCGACCTGCAGGTTCTGCAACCCTCGGGGGTGCCGGGCCAGCCGGGCCGTTTCCGTCCTGTTGCAGCCGGCATGGGGTATGCGAGCGGGTTGGCGGTGGATGGGGACTGGCTGATCAGCTCCAACATGCTCGGGGCCTTTGCCTTTCGGGGGGACCTGGGCAGGCCTTTCGCCCTCGAGCCGCAGGGTATCCCCCTGGGTGACTTTGCCGGCTGCGTGGCCGCCCTTCCCTGGGGGAGGGACAGGCTCCTGGTGGCCACCTCGCGGTACCTCTACGTGTTCGCCGGGAAGGAGGGCGGCAGGCAATTCCTTCGCCGCCTTCCCCTCAGCCGCATACGCGCGCTTCTCCCTGACCCGTCGGATCCCGAGGCGTGCATCGCCCGGAGCTCCCTTGACGAGGTCCTGCGTGTGTATCCAAATTCCGATGACAAGCCTGCGGTGCCACTCTACTCGCCCCGGGTGTCGAGGCGGGTGCTGCAGCTCCTGGTCCACGGCGACCGCATCCTTGCACACTCGGAGACCGGCCTCTGGTCCCTTGCCCCCGGGGCCACGCGCTTTGTCCAGCTTGAGGGGCCATCGCCCTTCCCGCGGCTCTGGTCGGGTGGGACCGGTGGCGGCTCGGGCTGGGTGCTCAGGAACTCGATTCCCAGGGAGACCCCGGAGCAGCCGACGGGGACCATGGTGCTTTACCAGGCGGTTCCGGATGCCTCCATCGGCTGGCGCGAGAGCGGGTCCCCGCGCGCGGTGCTTCCCCACATAGGCCGGCTCAGGCTGGTCCACGCCGATGACGACGGCGTGCTCTGGCTTTGCGGCACGGAGCGTATCCTGCGTGTGGATACGCGACTGCTTCCCTCCGCAGCCCCCATCGAACCCGGCCGGGTGCACTGGACCCGGTTCGCCGTGAACGGTCTTGCAAGGGGCCTGCCCGGGGAGGCCGAGGTCTCCCTTCCCGGGGATCTCCCCCTGGAGTTCGGGTGGTGCGCGCCCGAGGTGGGCCTGCCCGGGCCACGCTCCTACGAGGTGAGCCTGCGCGGGCCCGGACGTCCGCTCCTGAGCCTCACGCAGGAGCCGCGCCACGACTTCTCCAACCTTCCCCCCGGGCAGTATCGCCTTGAGGTGCGTTGCCGCACGCCCCTGGCGGAGCCGGGTGCCCCTGCGGTCCTTCGCTTTTCCATCCTTCCCCACTGGCACCAGACCTGGCAGGCGCGCTTCGGCATGGTCCTGCTGGGTGGAATGGGCCTCATGGTGTTGCTGAAATGGAACACCCGCGTGATGCGCCGTCGCCAGAGGGAGCTGGAGGCCGCCGTGCTCGAGCGCACCCGCGAGCTCCAGGCGAGCAATTCCCTGCTGACCGAGGCCACCCATGCGAAGACGCAGTTCGTGCGCACCGTAAGCCATGAGCTCCGCAACCCCATCGCGGGAGCCCGCATGATGGCAGAGATCCTCACTGCGGCGCCGATTCCCGAGGAACACCGCGTACAGGCCGAGAAACTGCGCGGTTGCATGGGATACCTGCACCGACTCCTGGATCACACGCTCGACCTTTCGCGGCTGGAGCTTGGGCAGGTGCCCTATACCCTCAGACGCTTTGAGCTGAGGGCCCTTCTGCGCGACACCTGCGCCCTTTTTGAGGCGCTGGGCCGCGGGGACTCGCTCCGCTTCTGGCAGGACTTCGGCCCGGAGCCGGAGCTTTGGTGCCAGGCCGAGTCCACCCACCTG
>JAHFTI010000322.1:4979-5525 GCA_023265535.1 Opitutaceae bacterium | reverse complement strand
CCGAGGGACTTCGAGGGCACGGGCATCGGGCTGGCCAATGTCAAACGCATCATCACCCGGCACGGAGGGCGTATCTGGGCGGAAGGTGCCGTCAACTGCGGCGCCACCTTTTACTTCACCCTCAAGCTGATGCCATCGAGCACCGCCACTCCCGCACAGCCGCCGCCGCCACCTGAAGGAGCCGTCAAGCCATGAACCTTTTCAGCAAAGTCGGTGCACATGGGATCACCACGTGCGCGGCCGCCCTCATGCCGCGGCTGGCGCTGCTGACTGCCGCGACACTCCTGGCCGGAATCAGCCCCGTGGCACTGGCAGGAAAACTCCTCGAATCGGCGCCCCCCGACCTCATCGAGGCTGGAATCCCGCCCTTCACGATCTACAGCAGTGAATCGTTTGGCCTGCAGACGCCCCCCTTCGACCTGAATGAACTGCCCGACGGACGCATCCTCGTGGTCGGGGCCAGCGAACTCGTGGTGGGGGACGGCGTGCGTTGGGAACTGCTAGAGAAGAGCAGCGAGGAATCAGGGTACTTCGCAGGACGCGTCA
>JAHFTI010000322.1:0-4969 GCA_023265535.1 Opitutaceae bacterium | reverse complement strand
GCGCTTCGGAAAAGCCCTGCCCCTGCCCGACCATGAGAAGCGACAATGGCCGGCATTCATCCTCAACAGACGCATCAATGGACAGGACTATTGGTTTGGCCCGGCCTTGGTGGCCTGGACGGCGGGCACCAATGAGATGCCCCGTATTCTTTCCTCAGGCTTCACCATCGACCACATTTTCCCCCTCGCGGGAAAACTGTATGCGACAAGCCCCAATTCGGGCAATGTGCTCAGGATTATGCCGGATGGCAGCTGTTCCACCCTCTTCGGGGATGCGCACAACAACCCGTCCTCGAGCATACTCTGCAGTGCTACCCTGGACTCGGGGCAGGTCCTTGTGGGCACGGTCCTTGATGGTGTGCGCATCTTTGACGGAACCTCGCTGAAGCCCCTGTGCACCACAGGCCCCCTCTCGGGTGGCGCCCGCATCTCAGACCTGTGCCGCGTCCCCGGCTCCACCTACGCCGCCGCCGTGGATGCCTATGGGATCGTCTTTTTCAACAAGGATGGACGCATCCTGCAGACACTCGACCGCAGCATCGACCACAGGTTCGGCCAGGTGAAGCGCCTGCTGCGGCGCAGTGACGGCAGTCTCTGGGCCCTGTTCTCCCGCGGGATCATCCGCATCGAGTTCCCCTCCCGAATTTCCTACGTGGACCCGATGCTCTCGTCCGGCGCGGATTACGTGGAGCCGGTGAGGCACCAGGGCCGCCTCTGGCTTCTGGCCACGGGCAAGGTCGCACGAGCGGTCTACGAGGAAAACCGGCTGGTCGGCTTCGAACACGACAGTCCGGCCAGCGGTTTCGTGTACACCCTGGAATCGCTCGAGGGTCGACTGATCGCCTGCTGCTCGGACGGGATCTTTGAACGCACAGCACAGGGCTGGATCAGGCGCAACGAGCAGATCCACAATGCCCGTGTGATACAGCGGTCCAGGGCCAACGGGAAATGGCTCTATGCCGCCCGGGGAGAGATTGGCTGGATGGACCTGGGACCCGAGCAGCCGATGTTCGAGCGCATTCCCGCGCCCGAACTCCAGGAAGTGTACAACAGCATCCTGGACAACGAGGGGAACGCCTGGCTGGAGCTCGGTTCCTCGAGTGTCGCGCGGATCACCGTTCCAAAGGTCGGCCAGCCCGGCCTGCGCATCTTCACGCAGGCCGATGGAATTGCCGGCGGCTGGGCGGAGATCTTCGTGATCGACGAGACCCTGCGCATCAACAGTTCAGGCCGAACGCTGCGCTTTGTCCCGGCGACGCAGCGTTTCGAGCCGGACACGGAAATCTCCAAGCTCTACCCCGAGTTACTCGGGTCGATCGGCGGAAGGCCCACGCGCGACAGCCAGCGGCGCCTCTGGGTGCCCAGGACGGATCATGTCAAGATCATCGATGACAGCCGGCCCGGAGACGGGCGGAGGGTGGAAAGCCTCCCCGCAGAACTCAAGCCGGGCACCTTCATCTGCGAACCCAACGGCATTGTCTGGATGCAGGAGCGCCTCCGTTTTGCGCGCTACGACCCCAGCATCCTACAGCCCGAACTGCCGCCCATAGCGGCGATCATCACCCGCGTTGAGCTCCCCTCGACCGGCCTCACCCACGTGAATCCCGGCACGACGATTCCCGCCATCCAACCGGATGACAACACACTGATCGCACACTTCGCCGCCTCCTCCGTGCCTTTCGGAGAGCGGGTGACCTTCGAGTTCATGATCGAGGGGATGAACGAGCGTTGGGCCCCGGCGGGCGTGGTGGGGTCAACCCTCCTCAACCGCCTCAAGGAGGGAAACTACACGCTGCGGGTGCGCCCGATGTCGATCTCCGGGCCGGGAAAGGAAGCCATCCTGCAATTCGTGGTGCTGCCGCCCTGGTACCGGACCTACCAGGCCTACGCAGGCTACCTGCTGCTCAGCCTTGGCCTGATCAGTGCGGCAGTGCTGATTCCGCTGTATGCTGAGCGGCGCCAGAAGGCGCTGCTCAGCCTGCTGGTGGCGGAACGCACGAGGGAACTGAGTGCCAGCGAGGAACGCTACCGTGCGCTCAATGCCGAACTGGAAGGACGCGTGGCGGAACGCACACGCGAACATGACCAGGTGGCGGCCCGCCTGCGCGTGGCCAACCAGGAGCTGGAATCCTTCTCCTATTCGGTTTCCCACGACCTGCGCGCGCCGCTGCGCAACATCACCGGCTTCATCGAGCTGATGAGCAAGAAAATCGCCGACGGGAAAGTCGAGGAGTGCACGCACCCAATGGAGGTGGTGGTGGCGGAGGCCAAACGCATGGCCAGCCTGATCGAGGACCTGCTGGTCTTCTCCAGGCTTGCTCGCTCCGAGATGCGCAATGAATGCGTGGACCTCGGCATGATGGTGGAGGATTGCCGGCGTGAACTCACACAGGAGACGGAGAACCGGAGCATTGACTGGATCATCGCCCCCCTGCCCCGAGTCTGCGGCGACGCCACGCTGCTGCGCCAGGTCATCGCCAACCTGGTCGGCAATGCGGTCAAATTCACACGCATGCGCACCCCTGCCCGCATCGAGGTTTACTGCGATCCCGCTCCGGACCGGGAGGGCTTCCTCACCTTCCACGTGAAGGACAACGGTGCGGGCTTCAACCCGAAGTACAGTGCGAAACTCTTCAATGTCTTCCAGCGTCTTCACAGCGCCAAGGACTTCGAGGGGACGGGAATCGGCCTCGCCAACGTGAAGCGCATCGTCACCCGCCACGGCGGCCAGGTGCGCGCCGAGGGCCAGCCTGACCGGGGCGCGACCTTCAGCTTTTCCCTGAAACCTTGGCCAGAGGCCCCCAAGGCCACGACACCATGAACGCTTCAATCCCAGATGGCATGGAGACATGCATTCCGGGCAGCCAAGGCCGCTTGCCCCCCTGTCCCCCGACGACCCGCCAACTCCGGCAGCTGCCTCCGCGGCCTGCCTGCGCCACCAGGCGCCCAGAAAACGCACACCAAGTCGAGGGACCATTCGACAAGGCCCCCGCTTGTCTCTACACTTCCACAGTCAACCAGGATATCCCGTGAACCCATCCCCCAGCATCCTGCTCGTCGACGATGACGTTTTCGGAGCAGAGCTCACCATGGCCGCACTCAACGAGCTGCGGCTCGGGATTCCCGTGCAACTCGCCGCCGACGGCGAGGAGGCCCTCGACCTCCTTTTCAAACGCAGGCCCCCGGAGTCCGCCGAGCTGGGTTCCCCCTACCTCGTGCTGCTGGACCTCAAGATGCCCAAGGTCGACGGTCACGAGGTGCTGCGCCAGATCCGCGCCTCTCAGGCGCTCAGGTCGCTGCGCGTCGTGATCCTCACCTCCTCCGACCAAAAGGGGGACCAGGACCTGAGCCGTGAACTGGGCACCGACGCCTACCTGCTGAAGCCGCCCAGCATTTTCGACCTCATCGGTGAATTCCGAAAGATCAGCGACCTGCTCCGCCCCCCCGGCCCCCTGCCCAGCGGCAGTCAAAACTGAGATGGCTTCACGCAAGGACAAGACCGTACGCATCCTCTACCTTGAGGATGACCTGAGCGCCTTTGAGCTCGCCTCAGCCCTCATAGAGAATGAGCGCGTCGCCTGCGTCATGGAGCATGTGGACGACGCGGAGGAATACCGCCGCATCCTCTCGGAAAACCCGCCCGACCTGATCCTGGCGGACTTCAACCTGCCCTCGATCGACGGGCTCACTGCGCTGACACTCAAGCTCGAGCTCTGCCCGGACGTGCCCTTCATCTTTGTCTCGGGAAGCATCGGCGAGGAGGTGGCCATCAGCTCGCTGCGCAACGGGGCAGCCGACTTCGTCCTCAAGGACGCCCTTGTGCGCCTTCCCTCGGCGGTCCGCCGCGCGCTGCAGGAAAACCGCGAGCACCGCGAGCGCATGCACGCTGAGCAGCGCCTCAGGGAGAGCGAGGAGCGCTTCCGCCGCCTGACCGAGAATGCGCCGGACGCGATCTTCCGCTTTGCGGGCGGAGAGTATCCGAACTTCGAATACATCAGTCCCGCCGTAACCCGCATCTCGGGCTACGAACCCCACGAGATCTACGAGGAGGAGGGCTTCGTCGCCCGCCTGTACCACCCCGACGATGCTGCGATGATGCACCGCATGTGGGAGTCGGGGGTCGTGCCGACGGACACGCTGCTGATGCGCTGGAGGGCCAAGGACGGCACGGAGGTGCCGACCGAGCAGCGTCTCGTCGCCGTGCGCGACGGACAGGGCAGGCTCATCGCGATCGAGGGAATCGCACGCGACATCCGTGAGCAGCTGCGCGAGCGCGAGAACCGGCGCCTGCTCGAGGCCCAACTCTTCCAGGCGCAGAAACTCGAGAGCATCGGAACACTCGCGGGCGGCATCGCCCATGACTTCAACAACATGCTCACCGGCATCCTGGGCTTCGCCGAGCTGGCGAGCACGGGCCTGGAGCCGGAGCACCCCGTGCAGGCCGACTTGGGCGAGATCCAGAAGGCGGGCATGCGTGCCAAGGAGCTCGTCCGCCAGATCCTCACCTTCACCCGAAGGAAGGACATCAAAGCCGCCGCCATGGACCTGCGGCCGGCTGCTGAGGAGGTCCTGGCGCTGGTGCGAGCCACCATGCCCGCCACCATAGAGCTGGTGAAACACCTGCAGACCGGCATCGTGCGCGCCGATCCCACCCAAATCCACCAGGTGCTGCTCAACCTCTGCACCAATGCAATCCATGCCATGAAGGGGCGCTCGGGCACCCTCACGGTCAGCGTGGAGCCACGCCCCTTCCTCACGTCGGAAGATGCCGACGTGGGCCAGATCCAGCCGGGCGGCTACATCGTGCTGTCCGTCCGGGACACCGGCCACGGCATGGATGAATCCACCCGGAAGAAGATCTTCGACGCCTTTTTCACGACGAAGACCGCGGGCGAAGGAACAGGCCTCGGGCTGGCCCTCACCCAGAGCATCGTCAGCAACCACGGCGGGGCCATCCGCATCCACAGCC
>JAHFTI010000321.1 GCA_023265535.1 Opitutaceae bacterium | reverse complement strand
CTCGGTGATGGTGGTGACCAACCTCACCCCCACGATCACCAAGGGCTTCGAGTCCATCCGGTCGATAGGCGAGGTGCTGCAATCGCCCGACCTCGAGCACAACGAGGGCAAGGAACTGGTCCCCACCGTGCGCGGCGCCATCACCTTCGACCGCGTCAGCTTCAGCTACCCCGGCACAAAATCCTCGGCCATCCGCGAGTTCAACCTGCGCGTCGCCGCCGGCGAGACCATCGCCCTGGTGGGGGCCTCCGGCGCAGGCAAGTCCACCATCCTCAACCTGGTCATCGGGTTCATCCGGCCCACGGGGGGGCAGATCCTGCTCGATGGACACAACATGGAGGCGCTCGACCTGCGCAGCTACCGGCGCTACCTTTCCGTCGTCCCGCAGGAGTCCATCTTCTTCGAGGGAACGATTCGAGAGAACGTCTGCTACGGGCTCACCCAGGTCAATGAACGCACGATCGAGAAGGCCCTGCGCGATGCCAATGCGTTGGAGTTCGTGGAAAAGCTCCCCGAGGGCATCGCCTCACGCATTGGCGAGCGAGGCGCCCGCCTCTCGGGCGGCCAGCGCCAGCGCCTGGCGATCGCACGCGCCCTGATCCGCGACCCTCGCATCCTGCTCCTGGACGAGGCCACCTCGGCGCTCGATGCCGAAAGCGAGTCCCTCGTTCGCGAGGCGCTCGACCGGCTCATGGCCGGGCGGACAAGCTTCGTCGTGGCGCACCGCCTTTCCACCGTGCGCAGCGCCACCCGCATCGTCGTCCTGGAGGAGGGCCGCATCGTGGAGATCGGCTCACACGAGGAATTGCTGCGGCGCGACGGTCTCTACGCGCGCCAGTGGTCAAGGCAGCTTCAGTGAGACAGGGGCCGCCCCTCGCCGCGCTTCAGCCGCGCTTGGTCAACTCCACGGAAACAACCAGTTCATCCTTGAAGATCACGCGCTTGAGCTCGTCGTCATGGGCGCGCGTGCTCACGGCGGCACCGGCGCCAAAATGCCCGCTTCCACCGCCGATCCCGATGCTGAAGCTCGGCGCCTTTGAGAAATAGGCCCAGACCTCGAATTTGCCCTGGTCCGTTTCGCGGCTGTAGACCCGGTCGGCCTTGCCAAAGGCCACGCGGACCTGGTCCTTCGTAAAGCCCGGCTCCACGATACCCTGCTGAACCTTCGCCTGCACCTCAACTGGCCAGGCGGCGGCGGCGGCCTTGTTCTCTGCGTAGCGTTCCGAAGGACTGGAGACACAGCCGGCGCAAAGCAACACGGCCAAAAGTCCGAGAGGGAGGGTGCTGAAGGGCTGTTTCATGGTGGCTCGGCTCGGGACACGAAGGGATGAGAAATGTTCAGGAACGGATTCAAGGACTGGGAGAATCCTCGGGAGAGGGTTTTGCAACATTCGAATCCATTGCAATGGATTATGATGGAATCAGGCCCCTGCACTGGGCCTCAAATCAATATCGAAAGGGCCCAAACCAGATCTGCGGCAGCTTCACTGTGCAGGCTGAGCCTCTCCTGGTGCAAAGAAATCAGAGAATGCCGGGATGCCCGCGTTGGCGAAGCCCCCCCCTTGGCGAGGCAAACAAAAAGGCCCATGCCTGCAAAATTGCGGCATGGGCCTTTGGCTGGAAGGAGGACTCAGCGGCAGCTCAGAGCTCGCGACAGAACTCGGCCAGGCGGGCCACACCCTTGGCGATGATCTCGTCGCTCGTGGCATAGCTGAGGCGCAGGTAGCCCTCGGCGCCGAAGGCGCTGCCCGGAACCGCGGCCACCTTCTTGGAGGCCAGCAGGCGGTCGCAGAACTCGACCGAGGGAATGCCGAACTTGGAGATGTTCGGGAAGAGATAGAAGGCGCCTTGGGAGAGCTGGCAGGTGATGCCGGAAATCTTGTTCAACTCCGCATGCAGGAATTTGCGGCGGCGATCGAAGGCGGTGAGCATCTGGGTGAGGGATGCCTTGGTCTTTTCCTTCTCCTTCAGGGCGGCGAGCGCTCCAAACTGGGCGAAGGTGGTGGCATTGGAGCTCATCTGGCTTTGGAGCTCGGCCACGGCCTTTGCAATGGCGGCAGGGGCGACGAGCGTGCCCAGGCGCCAGCCGGTCATGGAATAGGTCTTCGAGAAGCCGGACACGATGATCGTGCGGGCCTCGAGCTCCTTGGAGAAGGTGGCCGGCGAGACGGTGGTCACGCCATCATAGACGAGATGCTCGTAGATCTCGTCAGACATGATGTAGAGGTTGTGCTTCAGCGCGACCTCGGCGAGGGCCTGCAACTCCTCACGGGTATAGACCGCGCCCGTCGGGTTGGACGGGGAATTCAGGATCAGCATGCGCGTCTTCGGAGTGATGACCGACTCGAGCTGCTGCGGGGTGATGCGGAAGCCCGTCGTGTCGTCCGCGAGGACGAACTTCGGCACGGCCCCGGCGAGCTTCACCATCTCGGGATAGCTCACCCAGTAGGGGGCGGGAATGACGACCTCGTCTCCGGGGGAGCAGACCGCCAGGATGGCGAGGTAGCAGGAGAACTTGCCACCGGGGCTGACCACCACCTGGGAGGGGGCCACCTTCAGGCCGTAGTCGGCGAGGTATTTCTCGGCCAGGGCCTGGCGGAGAGGCTCGATGCCAGGGGTGGGAGCATACTTGGTTTTGCCCGACTTTAGAGCGGCGGCGCAGGCTTCCTTGATGTGCTCGGGCGTGTCGAAGTCGGGCTCGCCGGCGGCGAAGCCACAGTCATCTTCACCCGCGGCCATCATGGCTTTCGCTTTGGCGTCGATGGCAAGGGTCGGAGAAGGCGACACGTTGCGAGCCCAAATGGACAGAGGCGAGGGAGGGTTGGTCATAGGCAAAACATGCCCAGAAAAGGCCTTCATACTTGGAAAGGCAAGCCGGCGCGCTAAAAACAAAGCCGCCCCCCGGGGTGAGGGGGCGGCTTTTGACTACAAATTAGGGGCCCTTAAAAACGGGGCGTGAGGAATCAGCGACGGGCCTTCTTCTTGGCGGGGGCGGCGGCCTTCTTGGGGGCGGGTGCCACGGCGAGGCCCTCGATGGCCACGCGGAGGAGTTCGCCGATGCTGGCGCGCTTGGCCTTGGCGGCCTTCTTCAGCAGCGTGCGCTGGTCGCCCGGGAGGCGCACCGAGATCTGGCGATGCTCGGCGGCGTCGGACTTGAACTTCTCGAAATTGAACTTGGAGATGGCGAGGCGGACGACCTCGCTGGTGGAGCGGAGGCCGAGGGCTTCGCGGAGCTCCTCGATCTTGTCGACGAGCGGCTGCTCGAGATCGAAGGTGAGGGGCGCGGGGGTACTGGAGGATTTGGAGGCCATTGTAGTGCTAAAACGACCACGCCGTGGTTGTAGTTAGGGTAAGGCTGCGGCGCGTCGTGCATATTAATGGCAGCACAGGAGGCCCTCGTGCAATGCAAAACTTGACCAAAATGGATGTATTTACGTTTAACAGAGAAGTGGTTGCGCGGCGTGTATGAACGATTCCCCTACAAACCTGCCGCCATGCCCCGGGGAGGGGCGCCTGGCGCGCAGGCACACCGTTTTCCCTCGTGTATCTGTAATGTTGATACGCGCTTTGGGGCAGTCCGGGCACACCGGCCGTCCCCTGCCGGGATAGCCGGCCACGGGAGCAAGGGCGCTCAGAAGCGGTCGATTTTCCGGCCCTCGGGCGGGCGGACCAGGTCGGCCAGCGAGGCGGGGGCGAACAGCACGTCCGCGAAATCCAGCCCCAGGGCGGCCGCGTTGAAGCTCAGGCGGGTCTTCGAGCGGCTCTGCTCGTCGCGCACGTCGATGGAGCGCACGATCCACTGCTCACCGGTCTTCTTGAGCTCCAGCAGGCTCATCATCTTGAGCGACGCCCCGTCGGCACCCAGCTGCTGGGATTCCACGAGCGCCTTGTACTGGGTGTCCATGCTGACGCGCACTCCGCTCAACTCCGGGCGGCTGACGGAAATGTCAGCGGGAGGATAGAGAAGGAAACGATAGCTGGGGCGGTTGCGCACCTTGGCTATCCCCTCATAGACAAAATCGCTCCAGAAGAGGTAGGGCATCTGGAAATCAAAGGGGGTGAGCAGCGTGTCACCCAGCGGCGTGAAGAGCTCGGCGGTGGGCAGGCGCTGGGGCGCATCCTGCCCCGGACTCCATTTCCAGATGGCGGGCGCCGGCCCTGTGAGGATCAGCAGCCTGGTCTCGGAGCCGTCAGCCCCGAGCAGTTCGAGGCGGGTCATGGCGCCGGCCTCGCGACGCCCCCCCCAAAGGCGGCCGGTGTAAAGCTTCTCCTCCCCGCGCCGGGGCAGCATGCGAAGCTGGAATTCGAGATAATAGTCGCCCGGGATACCCATGGCGCGCAGCTCAGCCAGCAGCCTGCGGCCCTCCTCCTGGTCCGGGGCGCCCAACTGCACATAGTCAGGCTGCGGGCGGTAGCGCTTCGAGCCCCCCTGGGCCAGCAACAGGCCTTGGCCGAGCATCAGGATGCCCAACAGGGAGAAAAAAAACGCCCGCCACAGCGAGGTGGCAGGCGCGGAAACGGAATTGCGTGGCCTCACGGGGAGGAAGACAGCGCTCAGGGCTTCTTGGTTGCGTCGGCCGGGACGGCGGGCGCGGCAGGAGCGGCGGCGGGCGCAGTGGCGGGAGCGGCCGGGGCCGTCACGGGATCGAGCGTGGGCAGCTTATTCTCAACCGGGGCGGCATGCTTGCGCACATAGATCTGGCCGAGGTAAAGCAGGAAGGTCAGCACGAAGAAGGCGATGGCCAGCTTGATGGTGGTCTTGGAGAGGACGTTGCCCGTCTCGGCACCGAAGGTCGACTCGGTCACGCCACCACCGAGGGCGGAGCCCATGCCACCATCCTTCGTCTTCTGTGCGAGGACGATGAGGACCAGGAAGGCGGAGACGACGAGCAGAACAAATGTGAAGATGCCGATCAGGATGCTAATCATGGGAAGCTGAGAGGAAAAGAGGGTTGGCGCACGCTTGTCAATGCCTTGAGGGGGGCGGACCCATCAAAAGAAAGACCGCCTCCTTTCGAAGGCGGTCCCCTTGAAACGGATCCTAACGGCTCAGACTTCCGAGTTGGCCTTCAGGTAGGCGAGCAGTTCGTCGACCTGGAAGTGGGCCATGGCGGTGTAGGTGTCGGCCGCACCATAGTACACGGAAACGCGTCCGGTCGGGGCATCGACCAGGGCTGCGCACGGGAAGCACACATTCGGCACGAAGCCGGTGGTCTCGTAAGGCAGCTCGGGCGTTAGGAGATAGTCGCGGGTGCGGTAGAGCACCTTCTCGGGCTTGTTGATGTCGAGCAGGGCGGCGCCCATGCTGTACACGAAGCCATTGCAGGTGCCGGACACGCCGTGGTAGATGAGCAGCCAACCCTCCTTGGTCTCGATCGGAATGGGACCGGCGCCAATCTTGGTGCCCTGCCACCAACCGGAACCGCCCTTGCGCATCACGAGGCGATGCTTGCCCCAGTAGGTGAGGTCGGGGGAATGGCTGAGGATGATGTAGCCGAAGGGGGTGTGGCCGCTGTCGGACGGAC
>JAHFTI010000320.1 GCA_023265535.1 Opitutaceae bacterium | reverse complement strand
CGCTCAACGCCAGCGTCGAGCGCGCCAGCTGAGCCGCCCCCCCCCTTCGTTTTTCCAAAACCGCCCGGCCCAAAGCCCGGCGGTTTTTTTGCGCACCCTTGCCCAGCCCCCCTCGTCATCCCTACCACCCTGCCGCGTCCGCCGTCCCTTGCCTCATATCGGCACCCTCTGCCGCAGCAGCCGCACCCTCCGAAGCTGCTAAAGCAGCGAAGGAGGGCGTCCTCCGTCCTCCGACATCTGATATCCGTTCGTCCCCCCCTCATTCCCCATGTCCTCCCCCACCCCTACCCCCAGCCCTGCCTCCCTCCCCCGTCGCGACTTCGTGAAGACCGTCTCCGCCGCCACCGTGGCCCTCGGTCTCGCCCCCGCGCTCCTCACCGCGGCCGACACCCCCGCAGCCAAGCCCGCTGCAGCCGCCACGCCCGCCTCCGCCCCGTCCTCCCGCAAACGTTTCGCCATCGTCGGCAACGGCGGTCGCTCCCGCATGTTCCAGGAAGCCATCCAGAACACCTACAAGGATCACGCCGAGCTCGTCGCCGTCTGCGACAAGAACCCCGGCCGCCTCGCCCTCGCCCAAAAACGCTCCGAGGCCGCAGGCGCCAAGCGCCCCGCCGGTTATGCGCACACCGATTTCGACAGGATGATCGCTGAGGCAAAACCCGACACGGTCATCGTCACCACCGTCGACGCCACCCACAACGAATACATCGTCCGAGCCCTCGACCTCGGCTGCGACGTCATCACCGAGAAGCCGATGACGACCACCCCCGAGAAATGCCAGCAGATCATCGACGCCTGCGCCCGCACCGGAAAACACGTGCGCGTCACCTTCAATTACCGCTACGCCCCTCCCCGCACCCAGATCAAGGAGCTGCTCATGTCGGGCGAAATCGGCGATGTCCTCTCCGTCGACTTCCATTGGCTGCTCAACACCCACCACGGCGCCGACTACTTCCGCCGCTGGCACGGCGAGAAGAAAAACTCCGGAGGCCTCATGATCCACAAGGCCACCCACCACTTCGACCTCGTCAACTGGTGGCTTGGCGCCCTCCCCGTCTCCGTCACCGCCACGGGCAAACGCGAGTTCTACACCCCCTCCATGGCCAAGCGCCTGGGCCTCAAATCCCATCATGAGCGCTGCCACGGCTGCCCCGAGGCCGACGCCTGCGCCTTCTTCATGGACCTCGCCGCCGAGTCCTCCCTGAAGGCCCTCTACCTCGACAACGAGCACCACGACGGCTACTTCCGCGACAAGTGTGTCTTCAACCCCCGCATCGACATCGAGGACACCATGAACGTCATCGTGTCCTACGACACCGGTGCCACCCTCAGCTACAGCCTCAATGCCTTCAACTCCTGGGAGGGCTACCAGATCGCCTTCAACGGCACCAAGGGGCGCATCGAGCATGGCATCGTCGAGAAGATCTACGTCAGCGGCACCAACGAGGTGCAGGGCGCCAGCGGCGGTGTCTCCACCCGCGTCATCCCCCTGCGCGGCCCCGCACGCGACATCAAGCCCTGGGAGGGCACCGGCGGCCACGGTGGCGGCGACAAGCTCATGCTCGACGAGCTCTTCCTGCCCAGCACCCCCGCCGACAAGTACCTGCGCGCCTCCGACGAGATGGGTGGCGCCTACTCGATGCTCATCGGTGCGGCGGCCAACCGCTGCTTCCTGAACGGCCAGCCCGTCCGCATCGCCGACCTCGTCGCCGGCCTGCGCCGTCCCAACATGGCCCCCATGCCCACCCGCCTCGACCCCGTGCCCATGCCCGCCTCGGGCAAGCGCCGCTCCCGCGACTAGGCGTTAGGATGACCCGCAACCCATTGGTTTCCACCTTGCGGAAACACCAGGGGGCTCGCGCGACTCCCGTAAGATCCAACCTCAGGCCGTCCGGCCGCCCCAGTTGTCCACCAAGGCGCCCCCAACCGGGCGCCTTTTTTGTGCCCCCCCGCCCAGGCGGGGCCTGCAGGCACCTGAGGCTGTCAGCTCCCCCCTTTGCGGCCGTTTGCCAAAAACGAACTGTAAGGTTTTGCCGATTAGCAGAACGCACAGGCCCTATCAGTTAGCTTCATATACATATCTTAATCACAATAAATAAATTACAAATATAAATGAAAAATTAATGCAAGTCCGTCATTAAAATTAACTGTTGTCACTCGATCGCCAACTTACTCTTTTTGACGGACTGCCCGGGGCACCCCAACCCCCAATCCCTTGCACCGGAGCAGTTTCTACCATGACTAAACCCGTCTCTACTCCTGCCGTCAGTGTGCGCGGCTGTCTGAAACTCGCCAGCCTGCTCGCCCTGTGCTCCCCGGTGCTCTGCCTCCAGGCCCAAACCGCGGCCCCGGCCAGCGGCACTGAAACGACCTCCGAGGAAAAGGCCGTCGAACTCCCAGGCTTCACCGTCGTCGAGAAGTCCCCCAATCCCTACCAGGCCTCCCAAGCCGTCTCGAGCTCCCGTATTGCGATGTCCATCCAGAACATCCCGCAGACGGTCTCCGTCGTCACCAGCCAGCTCATCGAGGACAGCATGGGCCAGAAGATGCTCGATGTTGCCAAGTACGTCACCCCGATCGTCGAGTCCACCCTCCCCTTCGGCGGCGACCGCTACATGGTCCGCGGCTTCCAGGTCTCCCACGAATTCATCGATGGCGTCGAGGTCTCCGGCGCCGACGGCTACAGCATGTCAATGGCCCAGTACAACATCGAGCGCGTCGAGATCATCAAGGGTCCGAATGCCATCCTCGTCCCCGGCGGCTCCCCCGGCGGACAGATGAACCCCATCACCAAGTCCCCGCTTTCCAGGAACAAGACCTCACTCACTCTCGAGCTCGCCGAATTCATGGGCAATGGAGTCAGCACTGACGTCAACCGCGTGCTTGACGAAAAGACCGGCGCAGCTGTCCGCGTGGTCGCCGCCGCCTGGCGCAACACCGGCTACATCCGCAACCAGTACCGCAACGGTTACATGGTCGCCCCCTCCTTCTCCATCAGGGTCACCCCCAACCACAAACTCGTCGTCAAGGCCGAGTTCATGCAGAATCGCGAGACCAACCTCGCAGGCCTGCCTGTCGACCCCCTCGTCGGCAGCAATGACTACGCCATCACCGCCCGCGGCCTCCCCCGCAACTGGTCCTTCGGCAACGACGACGACTCCCGCCATCGCGCCACCGAGCGTTTCACCGCCGAGCTCTACTCCACCCTTTCCGATCACATCACCTCGCGCCTCCAGGTCATCTCCGACCATGTGCGCCGCATCGACGTGGGCGGCACCGGTGCCGCCATCAAGGGCATCAGCACCCCGCGCGGCGCCACCACCGGCATGTACATCCCGGTTCCCGCCAACATCCCCGATCCCTCCACCTGGGTCTTCTCGCGCAACAACGGGAAGGTCGACCTCGAGTACAAGGAGGGCCACATCAAGCAGGACTTCGCCGCCAAGTTTGAGAACAGCTGGCTGAGCTCGAGCACCGTCGCCGGCTGGGGCGCCAACACCTCCACCGTCCACTTCATCTCCTACCCCGCCGCCCCCCGCGGCGATGTCGCCAACAACAACCTGGCCGCCATCACCTATCCCGCCTACGTCTTCGCCGAGCCCACCACCGCCAACGGCGGCACCGACCGCACGGGCAAGCAGAACGACCTGCAGGCCTTCATCTATGAGAACGTGAGCCTCTTCAAGGAGCGCATCAGCCTCTCCGGCGGCCTCTCCCGCTTCCGCGGCACCCTCACCCGCATCGACACCTCGGGCGTCGGAGCCAACCCCTTCCCCAAGTACAAGCTGCTCGACACCGCCAAGAGCCTCGGAGCCGTCATCAAGCCCATCAAGGAGCTGTCCTTCTTCTACGGCTTCAACACCTCGGGCGGCACCATGCCCGGCTCGCTCAATGCCGGCAACTATGCCCCCACCCTGCGCGTGGCCGACGGCAGCCAGCATGAGTTCGGCGTGAAGACCAGCCTGCTCAACGGCCGCCTCACCGCCTCCGTCTCGCACTTCGACATCAAGCAGAAGAACTATGCCGTGCCGAACAGCGAGTACTACACCCTCATCGCCCAGGGCGTGCAGCTCCCCTCCGACTTCCCCACCACCCTCTACCTGGACCTCAACTCCAAGGGCTGGGAATTCGAGGGCAGCTTCTCGGTCGACAGCAACCTGACGATCCTCGCCAACTACACCTCCTTCGAGATGCGCCAGCCCGTCACCAATGTGCGCGTGCGCGCCGTGCCCGACCATGCCGGCGGCCTCTATGCCGATTACCGCTTCGACAAGGGCCCGGTCAAGGGCCTCGGCTTCAACATCGGCGTAGACTACAAGAGCGACGTCGTCGGTGAGAACGCCACGGGCTTCACCCAGACCACCACGCCTCCCTTCGTGCCCAACCAGCCGACCTTCAAGATCGCCGGCCGCACCGTGGTGAACCTTGGCATCGCCTATCGCACCAGGGACTGGACCGCCCGCATCAACATGTCCAACGCCCTAGACAAGGACTATGTCCTTGCCGCCGGCAGCCGCACCTCCGTCATCAACGCCGAGCCCCGCGCCTTCCGCGGCTCGATCACCTACAACTTCTGAACCCCGGAATCCGGGACGAGGAAAGGCGCCCCTCGCGGGGCGCCTTTCTTGTATTCAAATATAAACTACACGCCTTGCGCGCGGCTCACTTGTTGAAGTGCGCCACGGTCGCCGGCGGGAAGCCGTTGAAGTAGGTCGCCGACGCGTGGCTGTAGGCGCCGATGTTGACGCTGTACACCAGGTCGTCGCGGTTCAGGTCGGGCAGGTTCTCGGCCATCGAGACCACGTCGAGCGCGTCGCAGGTCGGGCCGTACACGGCGCTGATCTTGGTCGCGCCCTTCTTGAAGGCCTTGATCGGGTACTTGCAGTGGTCGAAGATCACGCCCGAGTAGGTGTGGTACACGCCGTCGTTGATGTAATAGCTCGGCTTGCCGTCGCGCACGGCCTTGCCGATCACCTTCGACACCGCATAGCCCGCCGTCGCCACCAGGAAGCGGCCCGGCTCGGCAAGGACCTGGATGTCCTTCGTGAAGAGGCGCTCCAGCTCGTTGTTGATCACCTTGGCCAGCTCGCGGAAGGGCTTCACCGAGTCGTCATAGGGCGCCGGGAAGCCGCCGCCGATGTCCAGCAGGTTCATCTTCGTGTAGCCGCGCTCGCGCGCCTCCTTGAAGATGTTCGCGCACAGGCTCAGCGCCTGCACGTAGTTCTCGAAGTTCGTCGTCTGGCTGCCCACGTGGAAGCTCAGGCCCTCCACCGTCAGGCCCATCTTGTCGGCCGCCAGGATCAGGTCCACGGCCTCGCCGGGGGCCGCGCCGAACTTCGACGAGAGCTCCACCATCGCACCTGTATTCGGAACCTTGATACGCAGCACGAGGCCCGCCTGCGGGGCGTGCTTCTTGATCTTCACGATCTCCTCGAGGTTGTCGAAGGTCACCAGCGGCTTGTACTGGTTGAGCTCCTCGAGCGTCTCGACCGGCTTGTTCGGGTTCGCGTAGATGATCTTGTCCCAGATC
>JAHFTI010000319.1:1370-5557 GCA_023265535.1 Opitutaceae bacterium | reverse complement strand
TCGGACACGAGCGCCGGATCATCCTTGGAAAGGCCCACGGCGGCCCCCCAGGCAGCGGCCGTCCAGTACAGGAGCGGCACATCCTCGCGCTTCAGGCGGCCGACGGCGGCCACGGGGTCGCGGGCGAGCTGCGCCCCGATTCCGGGGGCGGAAAGTTCCAGGCCGCGCAGGCCGTAGCGGCGGGCACGCAGGAAGAGTTTCCGGGCACGCACGCGTTGCTGCTCGGCGCTGCCGAAGTCGCGCGCCTCGGTCTCATCGGCCTCCTGGACGACAAAGGCGTAGCCGTATTGGGTGAAGCCGCTGCAGCAGGCGAGCAGGAGCCCGCGGTGCTCGGGGGTTTGCTCCAGGGTGCTTTCCATCAGCTTGAGGCTGAAGGGGATCGCCTGGCGGATAAGCTCGGGATCCTCGTCCGTGGCGTAGGAATTGCCTCCTGAGGAAAGGGCGTCGGCCAAGCTGCCCACGGCGGCACGCTTCACGGTGGAGCAGCCCGCCAGCAGGAACAGGCACGCGGCTGCCCCAAGGAGGAGGAGGCGACGGGCGGCAGGGGGGGCAACCGTTGGACGGGGCATGGGCGAAACAAGCTAGGCGGGGAGCCCCTGCGCGGAAAGCGCAAATTCTGGGCGAATTCCACAAAACGGTGAACTTTGCGTGACGCTGGACAAGCGCCCAAGGAGGGGCATCCTGCTCCCCTACCAACATGGAGACACACGAGTGGAGGCCCATGGCCCCCAAAGACCTGGGCGCGGTGCTCGCGATCGCCGCCGAGACACACCCCAGCCTGCAGGAAAGCCGGGCGGTGTTCGAGGAGAAGCTGCGGCTCCACCCGGCCGGCTGCCGGGCACTCGCGGCGGACTTTGGCCGCGGGGCGGTCGTGGGATACTTCTTCAGCCACCCGTGGTATTACGGCGAAATCCCCGACCTGAACTGCCTGCTCGGGCAGGTGCCCGCCCTCACGCAGACCTATTACCTGCACGACCTCGCCCTGCTGCCGGTGGCCAGGGGTGGCGGCCATGCGGGCTGCGCAGTGCGTTATGCGAACCATCATGCGCACCAGCTGGGTTACACGAAGCAGGCCCTCGTCTCGGTCAACGGCTCGGAGGCCTTCTGGCGGCGGCAGGGCTTCGAGTGGACGCAAATCCCGGAACTCGAGCTCAAGCTGCCCGCCTACGGCCAAGGTGCCCGTTATATGGTGCGCCTGACGGACTAGGCCTTCAGGCAATGCCCGGACCCTTCCCTTGATGCCCTTCCTCAACCAACATTCGCCCGACACTCCGCGCCAGCCCGGAGACCGGTGTATCGTCATCCGCGCCGACAAGCTCCTGATCCACTGGCAGGAGGGCACGCCCTGCCTGCCACTGCGCTCCGAGATGGGCGGCCTGCAGGAAGCGCTTGGCGGCGGCGGCGAGCTTTGCCTGGGAAGCCTGGGCAAGGAGGCCTGCTGGGCCGCCTCGCTGCCGCCGGGCGATGAGACGGAGGCGCCGGCAGGGCTGGAATGGTGCGAGCTGAGGGCCGTGACGCCCCTGCTGCAGGAGGACCAGTTCCAGGCGATCTCCTGCGCGCGCGAACTGCTGTGGTGGGAACGCAGGAACCGCTTTTGCGGGTGTTGCGGGCAACCCACGCAGCCCTCGCGGACCGAGCGCGCCCTCGTCTGCCAGGCGTGCAGGACCACGGTCTATCCGGTGATCGCCCCGGCGGTCATCGTGGCCATCACGCGCGGCGACGAATTGCTGCTCGCGCATAACAGGAACTTCCGCCCCGGCCTGCACAGCCTGATCGCGGGCTTCGTCGAGCCGGGCGAGACGCTGGAGCAATGTGTCATGCGAGAGGCGTTCGAGGAGACAGGCGTGCGCGTCCGTTCTCCGCGCTACCTCGTGAGCCAACCCTGGCCCTATCCCAATTCCCTCATGCTCGGCTTCCACGCCGGTCACGAGTCGGGGGAGATCGCCGTGGACGGCGTGGAGATCGAGCACGCCGCCTGGTTCAGGCGCGACGCCCTGCCGGAAATCCCCAGCAAAGGCACCGTGGCGCGGCGCATCATCGACGCCTGGCTGCGCGGGGAGCTGTAGGACGGGGGCGGGCACAAAAAAGCCGCACTCCCGGGTGGGAGGGCGGCTGGGAGAGAGGGACAGGTCTGCGAAACCCGAGCGGGCTCAGGCCGCCTTCCTGCGAAGGCGACGACGCAGGGCTGCAAGGCCGAAGAGACCGGCGGCACCCATCAGGCCGTAGGTGGAGGGCTCGGGCACGGGGGTGACGGGGGGAAGCTGGCCCTGGACGAGGACGAGCTGCGGGGCCTGGTAGTTGACATGCGAAAAACCATAGAGACGGCTGCTCTCGGAGGCGAGCGAACCGCCAAAGGCCAGACTATCGCCCTCATGGGCCATGATCAAATTGAGGGCATCCAGCGAGCTCAGGTCGACGGTGACCCAAGTGCCATTCGACACGGGAGAGACCGTGGTGCTGCCCAGGTAACCGCCGGAGGGAGCCAAGTCCGAGAAACCAAGTCCGCCGCCGAGCAGCAGGGGAATGTTGATGCCATCGAGGCCGAAAACTTCGAAGGTGGATTCACCAGAGCCATTGTAGCCATCAAACCCGCCATTGGAGACGGAGGCATTGAAATATCGGATCGAGGCAGAGATCAAGGGACCACTGAAGGTGGGAATTTGGAACGCGGCAAAGTTCCGTTTGAAGGTACCACTCGAATAACCAACAATATAGTTAATATTGCTGGGCGTATGGGAATTGGTGGAATCATACCAGCCGGTGTCGAATGCATCCACAGTCTGCGCCTTGGATGAGGCGGAAAACGCGAGGAGTCCAAGCGTCAAAATAAGGGCATTGCGGAAAAGGCCAGAGACAAGGTGGAGGGATCGGATCATGGGGAGGATTAACGGCGTGTGAGTGGGCGCGGGCGGGGACACCGCATTTATTTCGCTAATAAAGATACCAATAATCGCTAATGTTGACCATCGGACATATCCGCATGCACGCCGTAGTGAATTCCCTGATACAGGCCAACGATGACATTGCCCCGGCCGGCCAGAAGGCCTAAAGCTCCCCCCTTCCCCACCATGCTGATCGCCACCCTTTTCCTCTCCCCTCTCTTCTCCGACGGAATGGTCCTGCAACGCGAGCGCGCGAATCCGCTCTGGGGCAAGGACACCCCGGGCCAGGTGGTCACGCTGCGCGTCGAGGGCGCCAAGGCCACGCAGGCCCCCGCGCCCGTGTCGGTCACCACCGCGGCCGACGGCACCTGGCGCCTCGCCGCCCCCGTGCTCCCCGCGGGCGGCCCCTACCGGCTTCTCCTTGAGGGCAGCACCGCCAAGGCCATCGATGACGTGCTCGTGGGCGAGGTCTGGCTCGCCTCGGGCCAGTCCAACATGGAATGGAAGCTGCCCAACACCGACGAGGGCGAACGCGCCGTGGCCGAGTCCGCCGACCCGAAGCTGCGCATGTTCACCGTCGCGCAGGCGACGGCGGAGTCGCCCCAGTCCACCGTGGCCGGGGAATGGCTTGCCGCCTCGCCCCGCAACAGCGGCGGCTTCTCGGCCGTGGCCTACCACTTCGCCCGCGAGCTGCGCGCGCGCCTCGGCGTGCCCGTGGGAATCCTGCAGAGCTCCTGGGGCGGCACCCGCGTGGAGGCCTGGACGAGCCGCGAGGCCCTGCGCCCCGTGTACCCGGTGGAGCAGGAGCTCGCCACCCTCGCCGAGCAGGCGCGCGACATCGACGCCCTGCGCGCCGCGCACGCCGCGCGCGTGGCGGCCTGGGAGGCCGCCAACTTCCCCGCCGACACCGGCAACGAGGGCGAGAAGGCCGGCTGGGCGCGTATCGACGATCCGGATACAGGCTGGTCCCCGCTGGCGATGCCCGCCTTCTGGCAGAACCACGGCCTGCGCCTCAACGGCTGCGTCTGGCTGCGGCGCACGGTCGAGCTCCCCGCCGCCTGGGCGGGACGCGAGCTCGTCCTCGAGCTGGGCGCGGTCGACGACTTCGACACCACCTACTTCAACGGCGAACCCGTGGGCCGCACCGGGCGCGAGACCCCGGAGTCCTACAGGGCCCCGCGCAGCTACCGCATCCCCGCCTCCCTCGTGCGGGCCGGGCGCGCCCTCATCGCCGTGCGCGTCTTCGACCAGTTCGGCGACGGCGGCTTCGCAGGCCCGGCCGCGTCCATGCGTATCCGACCCGTG
>JAHFTI010000319.1:0-1360 GCA_023265535.1 Opitutaceae bacterium | reverse complement strand
CGGGCCCCTGGCTCCTGCGCATGGAGCGCGGCGTCCCGCCTGTCGACGGCATGGTCTACGCCACCGCCCCCGTGCCCCCCGCCATCCTGCGGCGCCAGGACAACCCGGCCGCCCTCTACAACGGCATGATCGCCCCGCTCGTCGGCTACGGCCTGCGCGGCGCCATCTGGTACCAGGGCGAGTCGAACGTCGCCGTCGCCGACCGCTACCGCGAACGCCTCACCGCCATGATCCGCGACTGGCGCGCCCGCTGGGGCCAGGGCGACTTCGACTTCCTCCAGGTCCAGCTCGCCAACTACCGCGCCTCCCCCGACTGGCCCTTCCTGCGCGAGGCCCAGTCCCAGGTCCTCGCCGAGCCCGCCACCGGCATGGCCCTCGCCCTCGACATCGGCAACCCCGCCGACATCCACCCGCGCAACAAGCGCGAGGTGGGACGCCGCCTCGCCCTGCTCGCACGCAGCCAGGCCTACGGCGAGCGCTCCCTCGAGGCCCGCGGCCCCGTGCTGCGCCGCGTCGAGATCCAGGCCCCCGTGGTGCGCGTCCACCTCGACCACGCCCGCGGCCTGCGCCTCCCCCCCGGCCAGTCCCGCCTCCTCGGCTTCGAGGTCGCCGGCGCCGACGGGGTCTACCATCCCGCCATCGCCCGCATCGAGGGCGAGACCGTGCTTCTCAACGCCCCCGAGGTCCCCGAGCCGCGCACCGTGCGCCACGCCTGGGACTCCTCCCCCGAGTGCAACCTGCAGAACGAGGCGGGCCTGCCCGCCGAGCCCTTCCGCACGGACTGCCTGCCCATGCCCCGCTGACGGGCCTGTAACAAAATTGTCAACAACCGGGCATTGCCTCGCGCCCGGTTCTGCCCAATGACTGGTGTGTCCCCCGCCAGCCAGCGCTCCAGCACACACCACAGAAATCAAGGGGGATCCAGCACCACCAGGGCCGCAGCCACGGCCACTGCCTTTCCCACCACGGGCACTGCCGTCCCGTGGCGGCTGCCCTGTGATGCCACGTCCAGCACACACCATGAAATACCTCAGGCAACTCGCAGTCGTCCTGCTGACGCTGTCCATGGCCCTCGTCGGCCTGGCAAAGATCGGCACGGAGTTCCAGATGCAACTCGGCAACGCCAGCAATGCCAGCGCCGACCCCACGAACCACAGCCACTACCTCATCCAGCGCGCGCAGTATGCCATGGATTACGCCGATGCCCTCGGTATTCCGAACTGGGTAAGCTGGGACCTCACCATCGAGGACGTGGGCTCCAGCGGCCGCTCCTCCTTCGCGGTCGACACCACTCTCCCCGCGTGCTTCCACCGGGTCGGCACGGGCGACTACTCGGGTTCCGGCTACGACCGCGGCCACA
>JAHFTI010000318.1:1139-5565 GCA_023265535.1 Opitutaceae bacterium | reverse complement strand
TCGCCTTCCTCTCGTGCCAGGTGTCAAACAGCGACGACATCACGCCGCCGCCCGCCCACCAGAAGAGCGTGCCCAGCTCGACAAAGCCGCCGAACGACGACGCGTACGGGCTCGGCAGGACGAACGAGTCCACCACGAAGCCCGACGTGTATCCAACTTTTCCCGACGCCACGAAAGCCTTGTACGCCTTCCACTGCCGCAGGAGCTTGCGCAGGATCTCCGTCACCAGGCCCAGGCCGATGCCCAGCATCAGCGCGTGCATGACGAAGGGCTTCGGGTTCGTGATGCCGCGCAGCGCACCCACGAACTTGTAGGTCATCGCCGACTGCCACTTCTCCGCACCCTCGATCACGTGGCCGTACTGGTCCACCTTCAGCACCGGATAGGCGTTCATGAACACCTTCGCCAGCACCACCGTCAGCACCGCACCCATCAGGATGCCGATGACCTGGTAGCGGAACTGCACCACCCGGTTCGTGCCGAGGCGCCAGCCCGTCGAGCGGTCCTGCTGCATGTCGCTGCCCACGCTGCAGGCGATCAGCAGCACCGAGGCGCACATGAGGCCCACCGCCGGATCCTTCAGCCCCAGCGCCGCCAGGATGAACACCGTCAGCACAAACGCGCTCGAGAGCGGGTTGCTGTCGGAGATGCCCACCGAGATTCCGTTCACCAGCACGAAGAGGAAACACAGCCCCACGGCCACCGACACGAAGAGCAACGGCTGGTTCATGAGCTGCGTGGCCACCACGATGAGCGCCACCGCCCAGAAGGCCACCCAGAGCACCAGGCGCACCGTGTTGGTGCTGCTCCAGTCTTTCGCCTTCTCCACCTGCTGCTTCGGCGCGCGCCACACGCGCACCGCCTGGATCAGGATCAGCACGATGTCCACGATCGCCGCGCCCAGGATCGTTCCCAGCGCGATGATGAAACCGATCTTGCGGAAGGGCTGCCCCTCCTCGAGCCAGCCGATGGAGATCAGCGTCGGTTTCATGAAAAGTCCGATCAGGCCCACCATCAGGCCGGGAATCGCCAGGCGCGCCCCCACGATCATGCCCGCACCAAAGGTCGACGTCGAAAGCCCCATGCCCTCCAGCGCGGCGAAGCCCTTGCCCAACGGCGCCAGCCCCCCCGTGAAGGAGCCCGCCGTCAGCATGCCCACGCCCGGGATGAAGGCCGCCAGCATGCCGCCACCCAGCTTGGCGATCGAGCGCCGCAGCAGCTTCGGATCGGTCAGGGCCCTCAGGATGTTCGCCACCGCGTAGCCCGAGGGATACGAAAGCTGCATCTTGTCGACGAGGATCGGCGTGTAGAGCATGCCCACGCCCACGCCGAACATGCCGATGCAGGTGAAGTACGCCACGAGCTTCCACGGCTCGGGCTCCGGCAGGCCCATCCAAACCATCGCCTGGATCATCGCACTCATGCCGCACATGCCCGCCACCGAGGCGGCCATCGTCTGCATGTAGTTCGCGCCATGCCGCCCCTCGGGGCCGTACGGCAGCGTCACCATGCTGCCCAGGATGCCCGCCAGCACCTGGCCGCCCACAAAGAAGCCGATCGAGAAATTCATGAAGGCCGCCGACACGCCGCCCAGCGGGCCAAGGATGAAGATGGCCACGCAGGCCAGCATCACATGGTACAGCGGGGTGCCGATTCGCGGCAGGAAACGACTCACTCGGGACGGGCTTGGGGAGGACTCACTCATGCGGGTGCATGGTCTCTAGCAGGATTCCCGCCCCGTTCTAGGTTGGAATGCACTTCACTGACAAATTCCACCACCACCGAACCACCACCGATGAACCGCTGCCCAACCGCCAATACCCGCCCGCTAGCTTTCCTGGCCTCACCCGGCCGATCGCACCCATTCTCCCTTCTCCTCCATATGCCCTATATCCCCATCCTGTCCAAACTCTCCCCCCCCCCTGCCTGCGCGGCCTCCCTGTTCCCCCTGCAACGCCGGGGCAGATTCGTAAGTCCATGGTGCGACACAAGCCCTCTTTCTCCAACAAGCTGCAAGAAAACACACCTCCACCCCTAGGGGTTTGCCTGAATACTCTCTAAGGCAGCTCATTTGAGCTTACGTCTCATTGACTCGGAACGGGGCCTGCATCTTGTCGGAAAAATCCATGACCTTACATATCACCCGCGCCGCCATCCGCCTCTTGGTACTCGCCCCGCTCCTCCTGGGCCTGAGCCTCATCGCGCAGGTCAACTACGGCATCGATTACAGCCGCTACAGCATCATCGTTAACAACTACGCGTCCCTCTCGGCCAACACCCACGTCCACCGCGGCGTGCTCATCGGTGACACCCTGAACGTCGCCGGCTCCGGCACCTCGTTCAACATGGACCTCAGCGCCGCGGAGAAGACCTACAACAGCGTCACCAACAAGCTCCCCAACTTCTACGTCGGCGGCTCCCTGACCACCTCGGCCGCCTCCGCCGACCCCGACATGATGACGGGCAGCTACCAGTACGGCTCCAAGTCCGCAGCCATCACCCTCAAGAACCCCGGCACCCAGGTCCCGGGCGACTTCTTCTCGGGCAAGTTTTCCGCCGAGTTCGGTGAATTCCAGCAGGAGGCCTCCCGCCTCGACAAGCTCGCCAACAACGCCAGCTGGGCCATCATCGACGGCAACAAGGGCCTCCAGTTCACCGCCTCCGCCAACGCCGTCAGCGTCGTCGACATCACCGTCGCCCAGCTCCAGGGCTTCTTCAACGGCAGCAACGAATATTTCACCTTCAGCGGCATCACCGCCCAGAACAAGCTCGTGATCAATGTGCTCGGTAACGGCGGCGCCTTCACCTTCAATCCCGAGGCGGGCTTCCTTGGCCTCTCCAACCTCACCCTCACGAGCAACATCGTCTGGAACTTCCGCTACGTCAGCACCCTTACCCTCAACACGAGTGGACGCGCCTTCTGGGGCACCATCCTCGCCCCCGACTCCCAGGTCGTCTGGCAGGGCAACGGCGACGTCGAGGGCCAGATGATCGCCTACAATCTCGTCGACACCAGCAACCACCAGTATCACGACAACGGATACTTCACCACCGAGCTGCCCCCCATCCCCGAGCCCTCCACCTACGCCCTGCTCGGCGCAGCCTCCTGCGGCGCCCTCGCCCTCCTGCGCCGCCGCCGCCGCGCCGCCTGAGCCGCGTATCCATCCCTTCACTACAACAAAAGGCCCGGTCCATCTCGACCGGGCCTTTTTGTGTCGCGTCCTTCACGCAACGGTGTTCCGCGCCAACACCCTCATTTGGCAGGTGCGGGTGCCGGGGCGGTCTCGCCCTTGGGGGCATCCGCCTTCGGAGCCTCGCCCTTGGACGCCTCCACCGCCGCAGGCTTCTCAACCGCGGGCTTCTCGAAGGGCCAGAACTTGAAGTGCCAGGACAGGCCCGCATAGGCGCCCACCAGCAGCAGCACGACCAGGATAAACAGGCGGCGCGCCTTCTTGGCCGACTCATCCGCATAGGGATCCGTCAGCGAGCGCTTCGCATTCGCCGGCAGCACGGCCTTCGCCGTCAGCGCCGTGCCGAACGGGATGTTGATCATCACGCGTCCGTTCACCGCCCAGCCATTGGCCTCGAGGATCGGGCCGAGGTTGCGCTGGCGCAGCTTCAGCCAGGCAATGACCATCGCCGGCAGCGAGATCGCCAGCATCACGCCCAGGAACACCAGAGGCAGCTGCCACGCCTTCAGCTCCACGATCTTCGTGAAGAGCGCCGCCAGGAAACCGCCGATCGAACCGACCGCCACGCCGATACCGGTGATCAGCGCCAGGTCGAACTTCTTGGGAGCCTCGGGCTTCGCCTTGTCGGCATTCGCGGTCTTCTCGGCCGCCGTCGCCAGCTTGCCGCTCGCCTCGGCATCCGCCGCGGCCGCGCGTTTGGCCACCTGCTCCTCGATCATGCGCACGAACTTCTTGTAGGGCGACCAGAAGGCCTGCCGGATGCTGATCGGGTTGTCCACGATGCTCGTGATCACGGCATCCCAGTCGCGCCCCGCACGGTCGTAGAACACGCCGTGGCGTCCCACAAAGAGGTAGTCGCTGTCACCCTGCGTGAAGCAGGCCGCGATCGTCATCGTCGCGCCACCCGGGCGCGAGCAGCTGCAGTAGGCGATGAAGGCCTTGCTCATCGCAGCCAGGGGATTCGGGCCGTCCACGCGCACGCAGAATTCCGTCGAGCGGCTGTCCAGGTACAGCGTGCCAGCCTCGAACACCGCATGGGTGTCCTTCGAGTAGAAATCAAAGAAGTTGATGAAATTGCGCAGCAGCACGTTCAGGTCGCGACGATAGCGCAGCAGGCGCTCCACCTCGCCGATCGCCACGAACTCCGCAGCCATCGCCTGATCCTCGGCCACCAGGGCCAGCAGCGCCTCCTTGGTCTTGCCCCCCAGGATCTCGTTCACGCGCGCCTGGCCCAG
>JAHFTI010000318.1:0-1129 GCA_023265535.1 Opitutaceae bacterium | reverse complement strand
TTGGCCGACTGCCATGCGAGGAAGGGCTGCACCTTGCTCTGGATCACCTGCCACTCGCTCTCGCTCAGGCTGCGCTTGCCCGAACCGAACACGGGCGTCACCGCATCGCGGTGCAGGGCCACCAGCGCCGAGGCCCAGGCCGGATTCACGCCGCCCAGCAGCGCGAGACTCGCCTCCGGATCCACCTTCGCCAGCGGGAAGGACGCGATCTCCTGCACATTCGCGCTCAGCTCCTTGCCGCTGAGCGCGGCAAAGTCAGCCTCGCCCCGGTTCAGCACCGCAGCCGCGCGCGAGTCGAACGCCGCGAGCCTGCAGCGCGCGAAAAAGTCGTCCACCTTCACCTTCACCGCCTGGATCGCCGCCGCGGCCGCAGCCGTGCCCGCGCCCAGGGTGAGGGCCGCCTCGCTCCCGGCAGACCAGGCCGAGAAGGCCGCGAGGTCGCCGTAGAAGGACTCGATCTTGCCCACCGTCACACCCGAGGAGCCACCCCGGTCCTTGTCGGCACCGAGGCAGGCGATGATGTCGTTGATCACCGCCGTCGCCTGCGGCTCGCGCGCCGCACCGGGCACGATCACGCCGTCGCCGTTGAAGCGGGCCGCCGCGAACACCTTGTCGGTGTCGAGCGCATCCGCGAGGGAGAGCGAGGGGGCGGAGGCCTTGCCCACCGCCACCATCACCTGGCGCACCGAGGCCAGCAGCGCACGGCCCTCGGGCGTGGCGTCGTTGAGCTGGTCTACCGCCAACTCGTCACCCGGCTTGAGGATCACCGAGACGTCCTTGAGGCGTTGCGCCATCCACTTGATCGCCGCCAGCAGCTCCGGCACGCGGATGCGGCCATCCTTGTCGGTGTCGATCAGCCCGAGCGTCTTCTCATCCAGCTCGAGTCCCTTGACGGGGCAGCTGAGGGCCACCCAGAGCTTCTGGTCCAACTGCTCGAGGTGAAGGAGGTCGTCGGCCGTTTCGATGGCAACCTGGTCGAGGCCGCCGATCCTGAAGAATTTCCAAGTATGATGAGGGGTGTTCACGGGTATAAATGAGATGAGGGGGACTTTAGGTCCCCCTCACTCAGTCGCAATCGCTTAGATCAATTAATCTTGGAAAAAGCCGGGCGACCCGCGCCGCCCGACGC
>JAHFTI010000317.1 GCA_023265535.1 Opitutaceae bacterium | reverse complement strand
CAGGCCCAGGGCGCAGAGCTCCGAGGTGCGGCCGCCGACCCAGTCGCACATGGGGAAGCGGGCGAGCCAGCCTTCCTTGATCCCGGTCTGCTCCAGCTTGGAGCCGGCGCCGGTGACGGCGACGAACTGCTTGGCGTAGTCCAGGCCGGCCTTCTTGAAGGCGGCGGCGGCCTCGAGCATGCCGTTGCGGGTCTCGACGGTGCCACCCGACTTGGAGATCACGACGACGAGCGTGTCGGCGAGTTGGGTGCCGATCTGGCCGATCACGTAGTCCATGCCGTCCGGATCGGTGTTGTCGAAGAAGTAGACGGCGAGCTTGTCCTTGCCGGGCTGTCCGAGGGCCTGGTACACGAGCTGCGGGCCGAGGGCGGAGCCGCCGATGCCGACCACCAGCAGGTTCCTGAAGGCGCCGCGCGGGCCCTTGATGGCGCCGGAGTGCACCTTGGCGGTGAAGTCCTTGATGGCGGCGAGGGCGTCGGTGATGTCCTTGGCGAGCTCGGCCGTGGGGGCGAGGTGCGGGGCGCGCAGCCAGTAGTGGCCGACCATGCGGTTCTCGTCGGGATTGGCGATCGCGCCCTTCTCGAGGGCGGACATGTCGGCGAAGGCCTTTTGCAGCGGCGTGGCCATCTGCTCTAGGTAGCCCTCAGGGAAGGGCATGCGGCTCAGGTCAAGGGAGACCCCGAGCGATTCGACAGGGAAGTTGTACTTCTGGAAGCGGGACCAGGTGGACATGGTGGTGGTGGAGATGAACGTTGGCTTCTGGCAGTCCTAGCAGAGAGAACGCCAAGGATTCCCTAGGCACGGACAAAAGAAAATGGAAAAACGGGAATTCGAGGAGAAAACCTGTCCCCACGACCCGGCTTTTCTGTATTGCTTCAGCCGCCAGCCATACCCTTCATTCGGCGTTCACAGCCATGGCGTTCAACCTCAAGAAAGTCCTCCGGGCCCTGGTGTTCTCCACCAGCCAGCCCCTGTCGGTCAAAGACCTGCAGGCGGCCTTCACGCGCTACCACGAGCAGGCGGCCATGCCGGTGGTGGATGCGGAGGAGACCGGTGTGCCCGAGGTGACACCCGAGGGCAGCGCCCCGTCCGAGGCCCTCAAGGCCGCCGCCGCAGCCATGGGGCAGTCCGCCGATGCGGAGTCGGAGGCGGTCAATCCGCTGGCCCTGCTGGAGAGCGATCCCGAGCTCTACCAGGACGTGCCCTCGCTCGTGCCCGGCTCGCAGATCCGCGAGACCATGGCCGAGTTGCAGGCTGAGATCAGGGCGGCCGACCTGGGCCTCGAGCTCATCGAGGGCAAGACCGGCTACCAGCTCGTCACCGAGGGGCGTTTCGCCCGCTGGATCCGCGTGCTGCGCAACGAGCCGCCGCCCGTGAAGCTTTCCCAGTCCGCCCTGGAGACCCTCTCCGTGATCGCCTACCGCCAGCCGGTCACGCGCACCGAGATCGAGCACATCCGCGGCGTCTCGGCCGAGGCCGGTGTCAACAAGCTGCTCGAGCGCGAGCTCATCTACATTGTGGGCCGCGCCGACCTCCCGGGCCGCCCCCTGCAGTTCGGCACCACGGACAAGTTCCTCGAGTTCGTGGGCGTGCGCTCCCTCGACGAGCTGCCCGCCAGCGACGTGCTGAGCAACCGCCAGATCGACGACTGGCTGCAGAAGACCACCAATGCCAAGCCCCCCTCCGACGAGGAGATGGGCCTGCCGCTGGAGCTGGGCGAGGGCTCGTCCCCGTCGCCCACGCTGGAGCCCGTCACCCTCGAGCACGGCCACGCGGCCGCACCGAGTATCCAAGTTTCTGATACAGATGCCGCCGACGCCGGCGGCGCCAACACCTCCCCCTCACCATGACCCAGGACCTCACGCCCTTCCGCGAGAAGATCGACTCCCTCGACCGGCAGATCGTCACGCTGCTCAATGAACGCCTGGGCTGCGCCATCGAGATCGGCAAGCTGAAGCGCTCCAAGGGCGGCCAGATCTACGTGGCCGAGCGCGAGGACGCCGTGCTGCGCAAGGTCGCCGCCCTCAACAAGGGCCCGATCAAGAGGGAGGCCCTGCAGGCCATCTACCGCGAGATCATGTCCGCGGCCATCGCCCTCGAGAAGCCCCTGCTCATCGCCTACCTCGGGCCCGAGGCCACGAACTCGCACATCGCCGCCATGAAGAAGTTCGGCGCGAGCGTGGACTACCATCCCATGCCCACCATCGGCGACATCTTCACCGCCGTGGAGAAGGGCGAGGCCGACTTCGCCGTCATCCCGATCGAGAACTCCACCGAGGGCAGCGTGCGCGAGACCCTCGACTGCTTCGTCGACAGCGACCTGAAGATCGTCGCGCAGATCTACACCGAGATCAGCTACGCCTTCATCTCCGACTCCCCGCTCAACGAGGTCACCAAGGTGTACTCGAAGGACCAGGCCCTCGCGCAGTGCCGCAACTGGCTGGCCCGCCATGCGCCGCATGCGCAACTGGTCGACGCACCCAGCACGGCGCGCGCCGTGCAGATCGCCAAGACCGAGAAGGGCGCCGCCGCGGTCGCCAACGAGTTCGCCGCCGCCCACCACGGCGTGGGCATCCTGGCCCGCAACATCCAGGACAAGGCCGACAACACGACCCGTTTCTTTGTCATCGGCAAGAATTCCAGCGGCTCGGTCGGCGAGCGCCGCGACATGACCAGCTTCCTGATCTCGCTGGGCGACGAGGCCGCGGCCCACTCGGGCGCGCTGCTCAAGATGCTCATGCCCCTGGCCGAGCGCGGAATCAACCTCTCGAAGGTCGAATCCCGCCCCAGCAAGAAGCGCCCGTGGGACTACTATTTCTTCATCGACGTGACCGGCCATTATGACGATCCAGAGATGAAGGCCGCCCTCTCCGAGCTGAAGAAGTTCTGCCCGCTCGTGAAGTGGCTCGGCAGCTACCCGAGCGTGGCCTGAGGCGCCCCGCACTCCGCCCCCACCCGCGGGGACCCCATCGGCCCGGTGAAGACCGGGCCTTTTTTTCGCCCGCACGGCGGCACCGTGCCCGTGCCCAGCCGCCGCGGCCGTGTCCGGCCGGGCATCCCCGCCTGTAGTGAGGTTTTGGATACAAATCCGCTGCTGGTATCCGGGCACAAAAAAGCCCGGCCGAAAGCGGCCGGGCCTCTTGAAAACTGTCCCTGGAATTACTTCTTCAGGATGACGATGGAGACCTTGCGGTCCTTGCCCATCTGCTCCTCGGTGCCGCCCTTGGTGGCGTCGAGGCTGCCCTTGGAGAGGGTCTCGAGCTTCTTGGCGTCGACGGCCTTGCCGGTGAGGTACTGCTTGGCGGCTCCCGCACGGCGGTCGCCCAGGCCGAGGTTGTACTCGGCGGTGCCGCGCCAGTCGCAATGGCCCTCGAGGAGGATGCGGTGCTCGGGATGCTCGGCGAGGTACTTGATGGCCTCGTCAAGCTTGGCGCGCTCGCTCTGCTTGAGGGCGGAGCGGTCGTAGTCGAAGTAGACGTCCTGCAGGAGGCCGCGGATGGTGAACTCGTCCTCCTGGATGTTGGAGTTCGGGTCGCGGGTCGTGAGACCGGCGTCCGCTGTGGTCGTGACGTCCGTGGGCGTCAGGTTGGCATTGGCGCCAGCGTTGGCACTATTGGGACCAAACATCGTCTGGTCGGGAGTCGGGCGTGCGGGCTTTTTGCTGCAGCCGGTGACAAGGACGACTGCGGAAATGAAGAGGAGGGAGAACAGCTTCGCGGCAATTTTCATGAGAAAGGGACGGAAAGTTTCGGATATTGGGTATGTGACAGTGCCTCGCAAGGATTTATTGGGCCCTCAGAGGAGCGAAAAATGAAATCCCCGCCGCAGGGAACTGCAGGCGGGGACCAAAGGGGATACGGGCTCGGCTCAGAGATGGCGCTTTTGCTCCACCAGACCGATCTCCATCGCGTAACGGGTGAGGCTGGCCACGTCGTGGAGGTTGAGCTTGCGCATCAGGTTGGTGCGGTGGTTGTCCACGGTCTTCACGCTGATGCCGAGCTTGGCGGCGATTTCCTTGGTGGAATTGCTTTCGGCGACCAGCTGCAGCACCTCGCGCTCGCGGTCGGTGAGCAGGTCGGGCGTATTGCTGATGCCGGGGTTGGCGAGCACGTTGCGCAGCAGCGAGGCCACCGCGGGGCCGAAATAGGTGCCTCCATTGCCGACGACCTCCAGGCCCTTCTTCACCTCGAAGAGGCCGGCGGTCTTTTCCACGAAGCCGTGTGCGCCCGCCTCGATCATCTCGCGGACGAGGACCGGGTTTTCGTGGCCGGAAAAGACGAGGACGCGCAGGTTGCGCAACTGCTTGCTGATGCGCTTCAGGATCTCCACGCCGTTGAGGCCGGGCAGCTTGGCATCGAGGATGATGATGTCAGGCTTGAGCTCGAGGCAGAGGTTGACGGCGGCCTGGCCATCACCCGTTTCCCCCACGATCTTGTACTGGGGGTCCAGGCTGAGGATTTGGGAAAGCATTTCCCGGATGGCAGTTTGATCTTCGATGATTACTAGGCGCTTCATTGCGTGAGCTGTTAACGTGGGCTGGCTTGGGCCGATAGGGAATATCGGCACCTCTTCCCTGCGATGAACCCCCAGTCACGAAAAATTTATCCCCTCCCTCTGTCGGGCTGTCTCCTTTCCCTGCTTTTGTGTGGGGGATGTGAAACCGACCTGGGCGGCCTGAAGCCCCCGCCGGGCCAGCGTGCCGCCGCCTCCCAGATGGGGGTGCGCAACGAGGCGGTGCCCTCGTCGACCGTGCCCAAGTACAAGGCCTGGAACGATGCGGAGACCATTGCCGGCCGCGAAAAGGGGCGTGCCCCGCTGGCGGGTGGCGGCATTTCGATGAACCCCGTGTACGGCGAGAACACGATGCTCGTGGTGAAGCCCATCGACTTTGCCCAGCTGAAGGCCGGCATGACCGTGGTTTACCTCAACTCGGGCGGTCGCCGCGTGGCGCACCAGTTGATTGCCAAGGAGGGGGGCGGCTGGCGCTCGCAGGGCATCAACAACTACAGCGAGGACAAGGACCTGGTGACGCCCCAGAACTACATCGGCGTCGTTTACATGAGCCTGGCGGCCGAGGGCCCCATGGTCATTCCCTGAGCCGTGCGGAGGCTCCACGGAGCCTCAGGTCGACAACTTGATCTGCCGGCTCGAGTCCGGCATCTTGAGCGACACCGTGCCGGTGGACACCTCAAGGTGCACCGTGCGGTTGATGGTGCCGCCCACATCGTGCGCGACGACCGTGCAGGGGCAGCTTTGGAGGAATTTTTTGACCGCCGTGAGGTTGCGGTCACCGATGCGGAAGGGGTCTGCCCCATTGATCACGCTGGCGCCGCCCGCGATGAAGAGCCGGATGCGCCCGAATTCGGCGCGCAGGCCGAACATGGCGTTGAAGAGCATGGGCAGGCCGGTGTCGGCGAACATGGCCGGCTGGGAATTGGCCTTTTCCGGGGAAAGCTTGGCCTCGGGTAGCATCAGGTGCAGAAGGCCTGAGGCCTTGCTGACAGGGTCATAGCCCACAATGCCTACACAAGACCCTAGAGCATAGGTGCTTAAGGTAACATTGGTGTTGTTGGA
>JAHFTI010000316.1:4457-5588 GCA_023265535.1 Opitutaceae bacterium | reverse complement strand
GGGGCCGGCATTGCCCGACACCCCGATGCGTGTATCACCCGGTCGGACGAAGCGGCTGAACTGCCCCATGACATAGGCCCGCCGCTGTGGAGTGCCTGCGGCGTTGAGCAACCCGTTGGCATTCCCGATGAGTTTCCACCAGATATAGGCGCTCATGTTGCCCACACTGAGGCAGTGCGAGACCTGGCGGGCGGTACCGATGGCCGATTCGATTGTCTGGTCATTCTCCAGGTACTCGGTCATCCAGACAGGTTTTCCGAGGGAGCGGGCGAGGGCATAGTCGCGGATCGTGGCGCCATACAGGTGACCACCGACATAGCCGACACGACCAGCCGCCACGGGATCGTTGAGCGTGGCATCCGAAACGGAGAACGTGAAATTGTACGACTCCGGAATCATGATCGGCGCGGCAGTGATGGCCGGGGCGTTCTCAAGCATGAAGGTCCTGAGCTGGGCGGCCGTCCAATCGCAGGACTCGTAGGTCACGCGGTAGTCAGGTTCGTTCTGCAGCGAGATCACCGAGAGGGGGGCGCCGTTCGCCGCCATGTAGAGGGCAAAGTCGTTGAGGTACTTGGCGTAGTTCGCGTACTGGGCGGGGAGAAGGCTGCCGGCCACGGTGTTGTTGTTGTCCTTCATGCTCGCCGGAGGGGTCCATGGCGTGGCCAGGACGCGTGCGCCCCGCTGGACCGCCTGGCGGGCGTCAGGCACAGCCCCGCTCCAATCCCCGTAGGGTGCGATGCGGGTGCGCAGCAGGGTGAGGCCGACCTGTGTTCCAGCCGTTCCGTAGAGTGTATCCATCTGGGCACTACTCAGGGGACTGAGCCCGCTGTCCAGGAAGACGACACCGGCGCCAAAGCCATCCATGGTCTGGTGTCGTTCGGCGGGCATCAGGGTGCAGCGGCGAACAGGCGCCTCGCCCAGCGTGGCAGTGGCGTGAACCGCCAGGGCGAAGTCGCGCGCGTTGGTGCCATTGATCCACGCGCGCCCGCGGAAAGCCAGGCCCCCGGAGTAGGTGTCCGTCGTGTTTCGAAACCAGCGCAGTGGCCCGCTGCCCTTGGCCCCGCTGAGTTCAAAGGCGTACACATGGCCGCCCCGCAGGAAGACCTGGTCGTCTCCCGTGAAGTCCAGGCG
>JAHFTI010000316.1:0-4447 GCA_023265535.1 Opitutaceae bacterium | reverse complement strand
GCTGCTGTAGTTGATCGGCGCGGGACTTCCCCCGTTAAGAAGGCTCACGTCGTTGGCGAAGGCCGTCAGATTGGCCACCGAGATTTCCCCCAGGTCATAGAGTGCCACGGCCAGGGGAGTGGCCTCACTGGTCCCTGTGCCTCCACCGGCGAGGAGCTCGACCCGGGTGAGCACATAATTGGAGCCGGACGGTACCGTGAAGGTCTGGCTCAGGGAGCTCACTCCGCCTCCTCCGCTGAAATCCTCGGCGACCGTCGCCTGGCCGTTTGGATTTGAAACGCTGGAGAGAAGTGGTGACCCGGACCAGGTGCTGGGGGCGGGCGCGATGTTTTGGCTCACCTGTATGGCCCCTCGCAGCAAGGGGCTGAGCAACACAAGCAGGGCAAACACGGAAAACGCAGGGCGGCCTGACACGCGTGGGGGTAGGGGGAGTGCCATGGAGGAATGCTCCTCGACGCGATGCCGGAACTCCATAGACGCCTTGGTCTAATATTCGAATGGGGAGGCACAGGGACTTCCCCCGCCCTTACGCCGCTGTCCCTGGGCATGATCGCGGCTATTTCACGGAGCCCCCAAGGCCCTCTCCCCACGCGAAGCATCCAAGGCAGGGTCGAACTTTGCCTGCTCGAAAGCCTGCAGCGGGGATTTGCAGCGCATGTGCCAGCATTCCGTTGCCGGAGGCAATTGCCGCAACTGACCGAGAGGGGCTAATCGTGGCGGAGGGCCTTGATCGGATCGACGCGGGCGGCGCGATAGGCGGGGTAGGCGGCGGCGAGCAGGCTCACGCCGACAGCAAAGACAATGGAGCCCATCCAGAGGTACCAGGGAATGTAGAAGAAATTGACGGACTTTCCGCCGGCGCCGGCGATGTAGTGGTTCACCGCCAGGTTGGCGATCGTGTCCAGGGCCCATCCGCCGATCACCCCAAGGCATCCCCCCAGGAAACCGAGCAGACCCGCCTCGCAGAAAAAGATGCTCATGATGGTGCGGTCGTCGCCTCCGATCGCCTTCATGATGCCGATCTCACGCGTGCGTTCGGTGATGGACATGATGAGGGTGTTGGAGATTCCGATCGCCGCCACGAAAAGTGAGATGCCGGCCAGGAGGGCCAGGCTGCAGTTGATGACGAGAAAGACTGTCTTCACCTGGCTGAGCTGCTGTGTGAGCGAGATCGCGCGAAGACCCATCTTGTTGATGGCCTCGTACACTGCCTGGGTGTCGGCCGGGCTGCGCACGCGCACCATGGCGGCCTGGTAGCCGGTGTCCCCCATGAGGGTTTCGCCGAGCTTGCTCAGGGGATCGCTGTTCAACTTTCGATAGAGCCTGGCGGTGCCTGTGGGCACCAGCAGGGCGTTGGAACCGGAAAAGACCTGTTCGAAGAGGCCCCTGTTGAGCTCATCGGAGAGGACTCCCACGATGCGAAACACATGTTTCTCATAGCGGCTGTCCAGGCTGCCGGTCTCGCCGGCCGGGAGTTCCTGCGCACGCAGGGTGAGGAGCACGAGTTCCCGGCCGAGGAGCTTCTCGGCAGCGGCACGGCGTTCGGCCTCGCTGGGCGCGGTGCGAGCGGCACCCGGACCTGCACGCCCCTCGTTGGGACGTCCCTCCGGTCCCTGTGGCTGGCGGAACAGGCGTGCGAAGCCCTCGCTGACGAGCAGTTCGCGTGCGAAGTCATTGCTGAAGGTCGTTCCCGCGAGCAGGGTGCGATTGCCGGGGAGGCGCTGCAGGTCGGCCGAGGCGCCGGCCAAGGTAAGCTGCCTGGTTTTCCCCTCGTACTGGAGAATGGCGTTGAAGCCGATGCGGGGCATCACGAACTCCACTCCCGGCATTTTCTGGATCTCCTCTATAGCCTTGTCGTCGAGCATGCGTCTCGGGGCGGACCTGCGGAGCTGGGCCAGGGCCTGGTCCCTGCGCGTGGCCGGTGACTGGGTGGGGTCGGCCGGTTCGTCGGCCACCTGGGCGTTGCTCTGTCCCATTTCCAGCAGGGCGCTCACGCTGGCGCCCGAGACGGGGATGGTGGTGAAGATGTCGAACTTCGAAAGGCTCTGGTTGAGTAGGTTCTCCTGAAGGCCCAGGGCGAAACTCACCATGCACACGATGGAGCTCACGCCCACCACCACGCCGATGATGGTGAGGGTGGCACGCAACTTGGCCTGTCGCAGGTTGCGCAGCGCCATCTGAAGGATGTCGGCGAAGCTCATGCGGCCCCCTGAAGTTTTCCGTCCTTGAGGCGCACGCAGCGGTCGGCGAAGCGGGTGGCCAGTTCCTGGTCGTGAGTGATCAGCACGATGGTTTTGCCGCGCTGCTGCTGGGCCTTGAGGATCTCGAGCACCTCGTGTGCGCGGGTGCTGTCGAGGTTGCCTGTCGGTTCATCGGCGAGCAGCACCTGCGGATCGTTGGCGAGTGCGCGGGCGATGGAGACGCGCTGCTGTTCACCGCCGGAGAGTTCCGAGGGGCGATGCTGTCCGCGGGCTGCGAGGCCGACGCTGTCGAGCAGGTGTGTCGCCTTGTCGCGGCGTTCGGCGCGCCTGACGCCCGAGAAAGCCAGGGCAAGGGAGACATTTTCAGCGGCGCTCATCGTTGGGATGAGGTTGAAGCTCTGGAACACCATTCCGATGCTGCGCAGGCGATACCGGGCCATGGCCTTGTGGTCGAGTCCCTCGAGGCAGGTGCCATCAAAGACGATCTCACCGGAGCTGGGGCGGTCGAGTCCGCCAAAGAGGTTCAGCAGGGTGGATTTTCCGGAACCACTGGTGCCGAGGATTGCGACAAATTCGCCGCGTTCCACATCGACTGACGCCCCGGACAGGGCGGGCACCGTGCCTGCTCCCATGCGGTAGATCTTGCTGACGTTTCTGGCCCTGAGAAGGGGCATGATGGAGGACGATTAGTCTACGGGGGGCTGGCCTGTGACGGGCGCGCCTATGCCTGGGGGGAGGTTTTTCCGCGCCGCCGCAACGGCTTCCTGTTGGGCCTTCAGGTCAACCAAACCCTGGACCTGTGTTGGCGAAAGGAAGCTGCGTGAACTCTCGATGACCTGGTCGGTGATGACGGGCGCGCGAGCGTTCCCACGCGTGCCTGTGCCGGCGCCTGGGGTCGTCCCGCCCTTTGGAGCGGCCGAACTGGCGAGCAGGCGGGTGAGCTGTTCCGCCTGGGAGGCGTTCAGCGGGGCATCCGTGTAGCCGAGCGATTGCTGGAGTTGCGCGACAGTGTTGCGCTGGGGTTCGAGGGTGCGGTAGTCGACGTAGCTCTGGTAGCTGTCGTTTCCAAGAAGCTGCCTGATCTGCTCATCGGTCTCGGCCTGGCCTCCCGCGATGAGCTTCTGGATCTCCTCCTGATTCTGCATCGGGTTCAGCCCCTTTTGTGCAGCAAGCATGACGGTTTCCATGGCGGTGCGTTCACGTTCCAGAAGCAGGGCCTTGAGCTTTTCCGTGTCCTCGGGAGAAAGGTTCAGCTGCCTGAAGAGTGCCTTGAAACGGCGCTCCACCTGGTTGCGCAGCTGCGTGGCCATCATCTTTTGCATGGCGGGACGATCCATGAACTCGGCAATCCTCGGCATGAGGGCATCCAGGCCGCCCTCCATGCCGGCTTGGCTCCTGCCATCGCCGGCGAGGCCGCCCGCCTCGGCCTTGGTGGCCATCACGGGGCGCCGGGCTTCAGCGACCTGCCTCTCGAGTTCGCGCACATTCGCCTCGGCGGCTGCGAGCCGTTTCTCGGCAGAAGCCGAGGACTCACGCCACTCCTGCTGCCGGGAGCGCAGTTGAGCCAGCTCGGCATGCTGCGACCAGAGTGCGATGGCAAGGCCGAGGCTGAGGAGGGCGAGCAGCGAGGGAAGCAGGTGTTGCATGGGTGTGGGCAGTCGGTGAGGGATGCAGGCGGGCCGGTGCGGGATCACTCCCAGCCGATGACGCGCCCCTTGTTCTGCTCCTCAAGCCATTTCATCAGGGGGGCATAGTACTCGATCATGGCGCGCGTGGAGAAGTCCTCCCCGGTCGCGGTGCGCAGCACCTTGCGCCAGTCCTCCGTGGCGCCGCGCTCCATGATGGCGCGGAGCCAGTCGCCGACTTCCCTGTTGCCCGCGTAATTGCAGCTCTGGGGGCGTTGGTGCAGGATCTTCCGGGCGATGTAATCGTGTAGTTGGTATTTGAATACCTGGGCAAAGGCGTAGTTGTGGTAGTAGGCGGGGGTGTCGTTGATGTGCGTCTTGGTGGCGGGATCACAGTACTCCTCGCCACGTTCTGTCGGGGGCTCGATTCCTTGGAAGTCGCGCACGTATTGCCACCAGCGCCGGTTCCACTCCGTGGCGGGCAGGTTGCGGGCGTAGATGCCGGCCTCCCAGTGGGCCATCACACCGGAGGACCAGTACAGGAACACGACGCCGGGCGAGAGCGCGTCCTTCAGGAGGAAGGAGATCTCGTCCGCCTTGTAGTCGGCAGGCAGGACGCCG
>JAHFTI010000315.1 GCA_023265535.1 Opitutaceae bacterium | reverse complement strand
GAGAGCGCCCCGTCGACCGTCATGGCCAGGGCCGCCTGGTCGTTGGCTGGATCCTGGAGCAGTCTCCTCGTGTTCGCGAAGGGCTTTATTGCCGTGGCCGTCAGATGAAGTCTCTCGGTCCCAAAGGTGAAGAGATTTGTGCTTGTGCTGAAGAGTATGCGTCCCTGTCCCCAGTCGATGATGCTGGTTCCTCCAGTCGCATAGCCATAATGGTCATGGGAGTTGAAGATCTCAGGGGCCCCCTGCGGCTTGGCTATGCGCTTGTAGCCTTGAATGTCTGCGCTGAGCAGTGCCCCAGGTATGCTGAGTATCGAGCGCGAATAATTGAATCTCCCCTGCTGAAGGTGCTCCAAGCGTGCAGGCGCGGTGTTGCTTGGGGAGGAAATGAGTTTCTGGAGTCCCTGGTCGGACCCCAGCCAGAGGATGTTCTCCAATCGGCCAAGCGACATGGGGAAGCCCACGGCCTCGTTCCGCTCGTCCAGCAAGCCCAGGCCTGGGCGGAAGTCCCATTCCATCAGGCTCCTTTGGGTTGCAATCAGCAAATGCCCAGGGGAGCTCTCAAGCAGTGCTGTGGAATGGTTGCTGGAGAGCCCGCCCTTTTCCCTGTTCAGCAGATGGAGCGGCTTCCCGTGTCGATTGGTGATCAGCACCCCGCCCCTGATGGTGGCAAAGGCGAAGTTGCCATCCGACAGGCGAATCGCGTGCTCGATCTCGCACTTGGTCAGGAATGAATCGGACTCCCAGCCCGACCTGCGCAGCTCCCCATTGGCCCCGAGGATGAGAACGCCGCCCGTATGGCTGCACAGGAGTGTCTCGCCGCCTTCCAAGGCGAACGTGAAGGCGATTGAGTGAAAATCATTCAGGCGAAAAAGCTTCTCCTGCGGGAGGATGAGCTCCGGCCCCACTGCGCCGGGAGACAGGGCCAGTAGTCCGCGTTGCCCGCGGGAATGGATCATGAGGCGTCCATCTCCGCTGCATGAGGTGAAGAGTCTGCGAAAGCTGGGAATCTCGAGCACCTCGACCTTGCCATGTGCCAGGCGGAACACCTTGTCGCTGGTCGTGAAGTACACCTCGTCCGCGAGAGGGTGGATGCTCCAAACGGGGGCCAGTTTCCTGTGGGCAGGAGGAATCAGCGGCATGATGGATTCATACTTCAGCGAGCCATCGGGCTGGGGTTTGAAACAGCCCAGGTCCACGGTGTTGCCCACCCACACCTGGTCTTTCTCGTCGATGGCCAGGGCGCTGATACCTGCCTGGTCCGCCTTGAGGAGTTCGGTCCAGGCGAAGCCGTCAAAGCGCCTCAGGCCTGTGGCCCCCGCCATGTAGATGCGTCCTAGCGAGTCCTTGGCAAGCAGGCCCTGCATGCCTGTAATGCGGTTGACGGTGCGCAGGATGGGGCTGGCTTCCCTTGTGCCCTCAACAAAGGGCAGCAACTCGTAATGGCCTTGGGTCTCCACCGGGTCGGGGGTCGCACGCAGGATTCCATGGGGGCAGAACAGGACGGCCACACACCAGGTCAGCGCGGCCAACACGGGGGCCCTTTGTTGACTGGTGGTGTGAGCGAGCATGCGGATCTCAGAGCGACAGGCTGAGGCTGAGGTCGAAGCTGCGCGGCTGCTTCAACGCGTAGTAGCGTGGCACCGCCACACGTGCCGGGGAAGTGTAATCGCCATCGCGGGGCCGCAGCAGGGAGGCCACCTGCGCGGTCGAGGAATAGATCGGGCCGCGGTCGTCGAGTAGGTTGTCGACGACGAGGTTGAGGCCCAGGCTTCTGCCTTCCTTGAAGCGCCAGGTGTAGCCCAGCGTGAGGGTGTAGATCGTGTAGGGGGCGGGTGAATACAGCGGCGTGTAGGCGCTCACGGTGGGATCGTCGATCGCCTTGAGGGGGTTGGCGGGATCCGCGATGGTGTCGGTGCCCTTGTTGCCCACGATCTGCCTGCCGCGGTAGCGCACCCCGAAACCGATGCGGAGGTTCCTGAGCAGGCCCTCCTGGACCGTGTAGTCGCCAAAGAGGTTCAGGATGGGCTGGTCCTGGTTGAGCCGCTTTCCCGTGACGATGCCCCTCTCGAAGTTGAAGATGTCATTGTAGGCGGCTGCCGCCGAGCCGGCATCGGGGGAGCGCTGGCTGGAGGGAATGGACAGGTCGACGCTTGCTATGTTGGTGTTCGGATTGATGAGCACACCGGCGTCGTTCGCGATCTGGCGGAACAGTTCGGCGTTGGCTGCGATGTAGGCGCGCACATCCGGGTTCATCTCCAGCTCGTAAACCTTCGGGAAGGAGAGGTTGGCGGTGAGGCGCAGGGCCTTGTTCGGATTCAGGGTAAGCTCGAACTCGGTGCCCTCGGCCACACGGGTGCGCGTGTCCCGGTATTGTATCGGTATGGGGGCGATGCCGCGGTTGTTGCGTCCGTAACTGGTGAGATCCCCTATCACATTGGCATCGTAGAGGACGTTGAAGTATCCGGGGCCGTCGCTTGGGATGGCTCCATTGATCTCCGTGTTTTTGTAGCGGGTCACCCGAAGGTCCAGACGGCGTTGGAAGAATTCGAAACGCAGACCGTAGTCGATGCCGTCCGCGATCGTGGGGGCGAGCAGGCTGCCGTCGATGCGCGTGATGAAGGTGTTCGGGTTGAAGGTCTCGGCGTAGTTGAAGAAGGGACTCACCCATTCGGTCAGGTGCGCGACGGCGCCATAGTTCTTTGTGAGGCGCTCGCCGATTTGGGCGGGGGCATTGTAATCATCCTTGAAGCGTTCGCCCAGGTAACGGGGATCCCGGTTAAGACCGGAGCGCGGCCGGTTGACGGCCTCCAGTTCGGGACCGTAGGCCACGCCGGCGCTGTCGCGTGAGCGGTACTTGAGTTTTAGGAAATCAGCGGGTGCGTCCGGCTTGTAGATGACGGTGCTCCCATCCCAATCCACGGGATAGTCGCCCGCGCGCACCTGTTGGCGGGAGCCAATGAAATAGCGGTCGTAGCGCAGGGCTCCGAGAAGGATGAGCCGTTCCTTGAAAAGACGCAGGTTTACCGATCCCAGCGCATACTTGAAGCGGGCATGGTTGACCGCCTCAGTGTCGGTCCTGTTGATGTCCGGCACCCACAGCGGGGTGATATAAGTGTTGGTGCCATTGACCGGGTCTATGAAGCGCACCGGTTGTAGGCCGAGATCGGGCAGGGGCCGACTGCTCTCATTCCAGTAACGGCGAATGGTGAGGTAATCGTAATACCAGGTGCGATGGTCCGCGGTCCGGGCCGGGGCGAGGTTCTGGTAGTCGACGGCGTCCCGGCTGGCGTTGATGCCGCCCAGGAGATTGGCGGTGAGGCGTTGGCCGAAGGGGCGCCATTCCGCGGCCCCCGCGAGACGCAGGTTGTCGTAGTTGAAATCACGATACGAACGCATGAACAGGGCGTCCGCGTAAGGCTGGAGGAAGTGGGTGTTGGGCCGTCCTGTGGGCGTGACCGAGTTGATGTCGATGAAGGTGTCGGCCAGGCCGCGGTTTTGTTCGCCGTTGACGAAGACCTCTCCGCGGTTGGTGTCGGCTGCAAATTCGAACAGGTAGCGGCCGAGGCGTTGCGTGAGGGTGAACTGGAGGTCCTTGAAACGCTGGGTGATGAGCGGCGCGTCGGGGGAGAGCGTGAAACGCTCGCTCGGAATGCGGAAGGCCGAGCCGGCGATGGCCCGGTCGAAACGCCCCTCGGGGCCGCCGATGTCGTGGAGGATGTTGCTGCCGGCGAGGTTGAAGCTGGGCATCGCGCCTGAGACGTACTTGCCCGCCGGGGTGGCGGAGGTGGCACCGCCCGCCATGGTGGTGGGGGTATACTGCATGCTCAGGATGGCGTCGTCCCCTGAGTAGGGGTTGTAGTTGTAGTTGTATAGGCGGGAGATACCCCGGGCCGCACTGTCGCTGGGCAGCACGCGACCCGCCTGGGGTGTGTTGAAGGTGGTCACGCCATCCCAGCCGGAGAACTGGTCCGAGAGATTGGTGAAGCCGGACTGCTTTTCGTTGCGCACCAGCTCGCCCTCGAGCCTGAGTTCCGTGCTGCGGAAAGGGCGCCAGAGGCCGCTGAGGAAGGCGGCCTTGCGGCGATTGAAATCCTTCAGGCGCCAGCCGTCGGCGTCGGAGAGCAGCGTGGCCACGCGCAGGGCTGCCTTTTCCGAGAGCGGCCGGTTGAGGTCGACGCTGACGCGGGCCTTGCTCCAGGAGCCAAGGGTGGCGAGCAGGCGACCGAAGGACCGCCGCGGATCGGGCCTCACGGTGGTGGCGGAACTGACACCGCCGAGGGTGCCGTTGCCGAAAAGGATGGAGTTGGGACCGCGGCCGAAATCGTAGCGTTCAAGGTTGTAGCTATCGAGGTCGTTGAACTGGGGGAAATAGTTGCGTTGCTGGCGGCTGTTGCGCGTGCCGCGCACCATGTAGTACACCGGGTTGTTGAAGAAAAGCTGCTGGCCGTTGTCGGGCGCCTCGGAGCTGCTGGTCATCCACGCCGCTGTGGACTGCAGGTCGGTGAGACCGAGGGCGTCGATGAATTCGCGCGTGGCCACGGAGAAGGCGGCGGGGGTGTCGCGAAGATCCGACGACAGGCGGCCGGCCGCGAGGGCATTCGCCGCGGCGAAGCCTGCATCGCGGTCCGTCGTGACCTCGAAGGGCGAGAGCACGTAGGTCCGCTGTGTGGGCTCTGCGGCGGGTGGAGTGGGCGGGGTTTGCGCGCATAGCATGGGTGCTGCTGCGAGCAGGAGCAGGAGGGGCAGGTGGCTATGGCGGGGCGTGCACCTTGGGCAAGGCGCGCAAAAGGACGTCATGATGGTGAAGTGCAGGCTGGCTGGTCTGCGTCTCTGGCGGACGAGCCTGCCAAGGGGATTTTGCAATGCAAGTGCACCTTGCGTGTTCCAGGACGCGGAGACTACGCCTTGATGCTACGCAGCATAACACCGGCACAGTGTGCAAGGGGCGCTGAGTTACGTGAGCGGTCTCATGACATCGAGGTCCCCTTTTTGTCCCTGTCGCCTTGGCGGGTTTTGCATGGCCGCCTGTCGGCCTGCGGCCGATTCTCGTCCCCTTTTCCCAACGACCGTCTGCTTGGGCTGCGCCATCCGAAGCTCCGAAGGAGCGTAGGATGGTGCTCGGGAGGGGACTCGAACCCCTACGGATTGCTCCATCGGCTTCTAAGACCGACGCGTATGCCATTTCGCCACCCGAGCAGCTGGAAGCGCGGGATTAGGACAGCGGAGGGGCTGCAGGCAAGAGCGCTTTTTTGGAGGGCCGTGACAGGCTCCTCCCCTTCAGGGTCTTCCTCCAGCCGAATGGGGCGCATGGGCACGCTCAGGGCAGGAATATCCTTTCCCTGACGCGATAGTGCCGGGCCCTTGCGCCCAGGACGACTTTGCGTGGAAAACACACAAAGTTGTCTGCCTGCCCAATAGGGAATTCACGCTGGTGGTGGTACGCTCGCGTCACAGTCCATACCCCGAAGACTGCGCCTGGGATTCGTCATGTTCGCATTGCGGGCCGGGGCTTCCCTTATGACGGCAGATCATTGACCAACGGATTGTCACTCCAAGGGCCCGATCCTCTCGCCAATGTGCAGTGGAATTTCCCGGCCCGGTCTGTCCAATCTTGCGCTTTCCTTGCCCCC
>JAHFTI010000314.1 GCA_023265535.1 Opitutaceae bacterium | reverse complement strand
GATGCCGCCACCGGCTCCTGGAGCCTGGCCGTCCGTTCGAACCTGCGCGGGAAGTTTTACAGGTTCCTGGTCGAGGTCTTCGTGCCCGGTGTCGGCATCGTCCGCAACCACGTCACCGACCCCTGGTCGCTTTCCCTTGGCGCAGACTCCCAGCGCAGCGCCGTGATCGATCTCGACGATGCCTCCACGCAGCCCGAGGGCTGGGTGGCAGACCGCCGCCCCGATACGGTGAAGGCGCCCACCGACCTGGTGGTGTATGAGCTGCACGTGCGCGACTTCTCCAGGGACGACCCCACCGTGCCCGAGTCCCGCCGCGGAAAGTACCTCGCCTTCACCGACGCCCAAAGCCAGGGCATGCGTCACCTGGCAGCGCTGGCCTCCGCCGGAGTGACCGACATCCACCTGCTGCCCACCTACGACCTCGCCTCGATCCCGGAACGCAACGCGGTCACGCCTGTGTTGCCCAAGGCCGCCCCGGACAGCCCAGCGGTGCAGGAGGCTCTCGCACCTTACCGCGATCGCGACGCCTTCAACTGGGGCTACGACCCCTTCCATTACAATGCCCCCGAGGGCAGCTATTCGAGCGATGCCGACAACCCGGTCGCCCGCGTGCGCGAATTCCGCGCCATGGTGCAAGCCCTGCACCGCCTCGGGCTGCGCGTCGGGCTCGATGTGGTCTACAACCACACCATGGCCGCCGGGCAGAACCGGCTCTCGGTGCTCGATCGCGTGGTGCCCGGCTATTACCAACGGCTCGATGCCACCGGAGCGGTGGAATCCTCCACCTGCTGCAGCAACACCGCCACGGAAAACACCATGATGGCCAAGCTCATGATCGATTCGGCGGTGTCCTGGGCGCGGCATTATCGCGTGGACTCCTTCCGTTTCGACCTGATGGGGCACCAGCCCCGCGCCGCAATGGAACGCCTGCAGGCGGCCGTAAACACCGCCGTCGGCCGCCATATCCACCTCCTGGGAGAGGGGTGGAACTTTGGCGAGGTGCAGAATGGCGCACGTTTCGTGCAGGCCTCCCAGCTGAGCCTGCAGAACAGCGGCATCGGCACCTTCAGCGACCGCATGCGCGACGCGGCTCGCGGTGGGCGCGCCGGCGACCGTGGCGACGCCCTTCACGGCCAGGGCTGGCTCAACGGCCTGCATTTCGCCCCGAATTCGGGCATGCCCGGCCCGGAGAGCGCCCGCCAGCTCGCTGAGGCCGCGGACCTGTTGCGCATCGGGCTCGCAGGCACGCTGAGCACCTTCTCGCTCGAGGGCCACGATGGAAGGCTCCGGGACCTGGACCAGTTCTCCTATGGCGACCAGCCCGCCGGCTACGCCGCCGAGCCCTCCGAGGTGGTCAACTACGTCGAAAACCACGACAACCAGACCATCTTTGACAGCAACGCGCTGAGGCTCCCCGCCGACACCTCGCGCGCCGACCGCGCACGCGTGCAGGTGCTGGGCAACGCGCTGGTGCTGCTGAGCCAGGGTGTCGCCTACCTGCATGCCGGACAGGAAATCATGAGGAGCAAGGCGCTGGACAGGAACAGTTTCAACTCGGGCGATGCCTTCAATCGCATCGACTGGTCCCTGACGACCAACCATCTGGGAGTCGGATTGCCGCCCTCCTCGGACAACGAGGACAGCTGGCCCCAGATGCGCAGGGTGCTGGCGCGCGCGGACGAGATCGCCCCCCGCCCCGAGGACCTGCGCTTCTGCCTGTCGGCCACCCTGGACCTGCTGCGCATTCGCCAGTCGTCGGTGCTGTTCCGCCTGCGCACCGCGGCCGAGGTGAAGCAGCGTCTCAGGATCCTGAATACAGGGCCCTCCGCCGTGCACAGCGTGCTGGCGGCGCACCTCGATGGAGCAGGCCTGCCAGGCGCCGGCTTTTCAGAGCTGCTCTACGCGCTCAATGCCGACACCGTCCCACGCACCATCGCGCTGCCCGGCAAGGCTGCCAAGCCCTGGCAGCTGCACCCGGTGCTCGCCTCGCCCACGGCGGGCGATCCCCGCACCCGGGAGGCACGCTTCGACGCCTCGGCCGGCACGCTGACCGTGCCCCCGAGGACTGTAGTGGTCTTTGTGATACAGCAGGACTGAGCCCGCGCCGCCACGCGCGGCTCAGGGCAGGCTGAGCTCGTAGTGCAGGGTGCGGTCCTCCGCCGAGACCGCCCAGCTGAGGACCCCGTCCCTGTGCGCGGCTGCAACCGTGCGGACACGGCTGCCGTCCGGGGCGAGCGCATGGACCCGGCGCGGACCGTCGGTCCGCAGCGAGAGGCGAGCCGGCACCCGTTCCGCCATCACGGGGCCCGTGCCCCAGTCCTTTCCGACCGAGGTGCGCAGCGCGTTCCAGCCCATGCCCTGGTTCTCGGCGCGCGCGGCCAGCGTGACCAGGATCCTCGAGGAGGCGGCGAGCTCGCGCCCGTCGAGGCTCACGGCCATAACCGAGGCGAAGCCGCGGCCAAAGGGGGCGCAGTCGACCGCGAGGGGACCTGCCGCCGTGCTTTGCCCGCCGAGGAAGCCCACCAGCACCGCCGCCTGCGGGCTGTTCGCCGCATAGACCTTTCCGCGGGGCGTCGTGGCAATGGTCAGCGGCACCGAAGTGGCTGTGCCCGCCGGCTTCAGCCTTGCGCGTGCGCCGGGGGGCAGGGGACGGTCGGAGACCCCGAAAGCTGTATCCAGGAATTCAATACGCCCCTCGGGCAGCAGCCTGCGCCAGAGGATGTCCGCATGCGGGCTCTCGGACCAGAGCGTGGTGGGCAGGCTGAGCACCGCCGCCGGCGCGGGGGCCACCAGTGACTGCCTGAAGAGGCGTGAGGCCGCCGGCGAGAAACCCCACTTGGCGGGGTGGTGGTGCTGGTCGAAGAAGCCACGGATCACGTCGCCCCTGTCGCCTTCCGAATAGGAGTCGATGGCGAAGGGATAGAGCCCATCCCAGTCCTGGCGCGACGCGAAGGTCGCAAGCAGCGGATACATCTCGCAGACATACTCGCTCGGCGCCGGATGGTCGTACTCGGAGACCGTGTAGGGTTTGCCCGCGACACGGTTCATCGCGAGGGTGCCCAGCTCTGCGAAGTGGCGCTCGTCGAGCTCGGCGAGCATGGGACTGTTCCTGATGGTCCACTTGGCGGGATCCCACATGCCGGTGGCCGCGAAGTCGGGATGCTGCCAGTAGGCGTGCGAGTCGGCGAAGTCCATGGACTGCTCGCGGTTCAGCCCTATCAGGCCACCGTAGTCGATCTGCGAGCACACGATGGGGGCCTGGACGTGGAGTTCGTCCTTCAGGAAGGAGCGCATCTCCTCCGCGAACGCGCGCTCCGTGTGCGCAAGGAAGGCCAGCCAGTCGGCCCATTGCCTGCTGCCTGCCTCCACGGGGATGGGGACGGTGCCCGCCCTGGGTGCCTGGCCTGCGAGCAGCCCGCCCCCCAGCGAGCCCGGGGACACCCGCACGGAACGGAGGCGGATCTGCCCGTCCACCTGTCCGATGTTGAGGCTGAGGCGCGCCCCGCCCGTGCCCACGGAATGGGCCACGAAACTGACGCGGTGCACGCGCATCGTCGTGTCGAGTTTCACCGGGTCGTAAAGGCCCATGGAGCGCCAGGGCTGGCCGGCCTCCGTGTCGGGACTCAGGCCCATCACCACGTTGATGTCGCGCGGCTTGTCCGCAGCAGCCTCGATCTCGACGGTGTAGGCCACACCGTCCTGCAGCTTGAAATCCCCGAGGCTGGCCTGCGTGTGCCAATCCGTGCCCGTGGTGTGGGTCAGGGTGAGGACGTCCTGACCCGCCTTGCCGTCCTGCGTCAGCTCAAGCTTCGAACCCCGTTGCGCACCCAGATGCAAGCCAGCCTCGGAGTGGGGCAGGGGGGCGCCCAATTTTCCGGTGTCGGCCCCCCAGGCGGCCGCCAGGGTCTTGTCATCCGGATACTGGGCCTCCAGCCACTTGTTCCAGAGGGCCGTGAGCTCGCTCCGGAAGGGCTCCACAAAACGGTGCGTGCCCCGGCCCAGGTCGCGCGTCCAGAAACCGAGGAGGGAATTCTCGTTGTTGATCTCCACGACGGCGATCGCGGGATCCTCCACGGGGCTCAGCCCGGTGTAGGGATTGCGGGTGGTGAGCAGGTGGCGCGCGTAATCCTTCTGCAGGTCGATCATGCGCCGCTGGAAGATGTCCACGCGCTTCTGGAAGTCGGGAACCTGCGCGACCGAGGCCGGAAAACCATCCGCCTCGGTGAGGGTCTTGGAGACCTTGAGGTTGATGTTCGAGTAGATGCCCGCGGCCTTCAGCTCTGCGATGAGCCTGTGCAGGCGGTCCAGCTGGACGGGGTCGAAATCGCCCATGTGCCTGCGCTCCTTGCGCCAGATGCTGCCGCCCGTTCCGATGCCCCACGCATTGTCGAGGTGGTGGAGGCGGGCGATGTTGATGCCGCCCCTGGCCAGGCGAGTCGCTATGAGGCGTGCGCTGCCGGCGTCGGGGAAACATTCGGCGGCGCCGAGGTTGGCCCCCCAGAAACGCAGGCGGCTGCCGTCACCCGACACGAAGTGCCCGTCCTGGACACGGACGCGTCCCCGTTTGCCTGCGGGGGCCTCGTTGAGCGTGCTGGCGTCGAGGGCCGAGCCGGCCACGGGCTCGCGTGCGGGCCAGGCAAACCAGCCCTCGGGCACCGCGGCCCTGAGGGCGGAGGGCAGGAGGGCGGCGGCGGCGAGCAGTGCGAGTGCGGGGCGGAGCAGGGGAAGTGCTTGGCTCATGTGGGTGCACACAGCTCAGTCCAGCGCACAGCCGGTCGCCAGCGACCATTGCTTCGTTCGTTAGACCTGCGTGCGCCGCCGGGGGGATGGGCCAAAACGAAGCCGCCGCTCGTTCCCGGTGGGAATGAGCGGCGGTGATTCAGGGAGCGGAACTTAAGGCCGGTTTAGCGGCGCCAGAAGGCCCAGCGGGGGGCCTTGGCTTCGCCGCCGGGCTTGGCGCCGCCCTCGGCGATGTCGCGGGCGCGCTGTTCCTGCTGCGGGGAGGGAGTGGTGTCGCGCTGGGCGACGGGGCCGCGGGTGGCGCGTTCGCCGGGACCGTGACCGTAGCTGGGACGACCCTGGCCGCCATGGTGCGGGCGACCCTGCTGCTGCTGGCCGCCGCGGCCACCGCGGGACTGGGCCTCACCACGGCCGTGGTGCTGGCGCCCGGGGGCGTGCTGCTGCTGCTGGGGCTGTTCGCGACGGCGCTGGACCTGGTCGACGCGGTGCTTCTCGGCGATCTCGCCACCCTCGGCATAGGGGTGGGTCTTGTCGACGGGAATGGTGCGGCGGGTGAGGCGCTGGATGTCGCGCAGGAGGTCGCGCTCCTCGTGGTCGCAGAAGGCGATGGCCTGGCCGGAGGCGCCGGCGCGGGCGGTGCGGCCGATGCGATGCACGTAGGCCTCGGGCTCCTCGGGAAGGTCGTAGTTGATGACGAGGGCCACGTCCTTCACGTCGATGCCGCGGGCGGCGATGTCGGTGGCGACGAGCACGGGGATGTTTCCATTGCGGAAATTCTCAAGGGCGCGCTGGCGGGCGCCCTGGCCCTTGTTGCCATGGATGGCGTCGGCGTCGATGCCGTCGCGCTTGAGGTTCTTGGCGATGCGGTCGGCGCCGTGCTTGGTGCGCGAGAAGACCAGCGTGAGGGCGCC
>JAHFTI010000013.1 GCA_023265535.1 Opitutaceae bacterium | reverse complement strand
TACTCCCAGCCAATCACCTGGGTGTCGGGCGTCTCCCAATCATCCTTGTGGTGATAACGTCCGCCCGACGAGACCACCCTGGTCGGATGCCCCACCCCGAGCGCCCAGCGGCAGATATCCACCTCGTGCGTGCCGTTGTTGAGCGCCTCACCCGTGCCCCAATGCCAGTGCCAGTGCCACTTGTAGTGAATGATGTTGTCGTTGAAAGGCCGGCGCGGCGCGGGTCCCTGCCAGAGATCGTAATCGAGCCAGGTGGGGACCGGTGCAGGCTTTCCGCGGCCGATGGAAACGCGGTCATTGGTGTACCAACCACGCGCAAAGTAGGGGCGCCCGATGACGCCTGCATGAATCTGCGCGATCGCCTCCTGCATCACGGGGAAGGAGCGGCGCTGGTTACCCATCTGCACGATGCGGCCATATTTCTCGACGGCTGCCAGCAGGAGCTCGCCCTCATGCGGGTTGTGGCTGCAGGGCTTCTCGACGTACACGTGCTTGCCGGCTGCGAGCGCCATGATGGTCATGGGCGCGTGCCAATGATCTGGCGTGGCAATTCCGATCGCATCGATGTCCTTGTCATCGAGTGCGCGGCGGAAATCCTTGGCGGTTTTCGGCACGGTGCCCTGCACCTTGGCCGTGGCATTGAGCCCCTTGGCAAGGGCACGGTCATCCACATCACACAGGTAGGCGATCTCCGTGTTGGGCAAGGACGCGAAGCACTGGATCATGGCGAGACCGCGACCGTTCAGGCCGAAGATCGCCACCCGCAGGCGACTGCTGGCGGAGACGGGTGCTGCCGCGCGCGCCTCCAGCGAGAACTGCTGAAGCAGGCCAAGGCCGACTCCAGCCACGACCGTCTGCTTGAGAAAATGACGACGATTCAAGGGAATATTCATGGGGTCTTGAGGGGGTTGGAAATGAAACGCGCGGGTGGTCCAAACGGGGTGCGGAAGAGATGAGGAAGAGGTGAGGAGAACTCATTCCTGCTCGGGTTTCTTCGCTTTCCTTTCGCCTTTGTTTTTCTTGGGCTCCCAGCGGAAACGCTCCCCTTCAGTGATGAGACGCAGCTCCTTGGTTTCAGGTCCGGGAGCGGCAAACTCCTTGGGCGCCCGGCCTTTCATCGCCTCCATGACGGGGCGATATTTTTCCTGCCCGGCAAGGTTGAACCATTCATTGCGATCCTCGCGGAGGTCGTAGAGCTCCTCGGTGCCATCGGCGTAGTGGATGTAACGCCACTGGCTGTTGACGAGGGTATAGCCACCACGGGTGATATCGCAGAGAAGGACCTCGCGCTCCTTGGCCTTCGAGCAATCCCGCAGTGTTGCGGCCAGCGACTGCCCCTCGAGGCCGGCGTCGGGGGAGAGACCGCAGAGCTCCACAAGGGTCGGGTAAAGATCGATGGCGCTGACAGGAGTGGCCACCTTGCCCTGTCGGGCAATGCCGGGGCCGGCCCAGATGAACGGGATGTGGGCTGTGCGATCCCAAAGGGTGTGCTTGCCCCACTGGCCCTTCTCTCCGTGGTGATAACCTTGGTCGCTCCAGAAAATGACGAGGGTGTTGTCGCGCTCCGGGCTGGCCTCAAGCGCGTCGAGCACGCGGCCGAGCTGGGCGTCCGCGTAGGAGGTCGAGGCGAGATAGGCGCGCAGCACCTCCTTCATCTCACCGAGCTGGTTCAGCCTGTCATGGATGTTCTTTTTCCGGTTATCCATGAACTTTCGCACGGCGGGCGGCAGGTCGATCGAGTCATCCTCCTTGATCGGGGGCAGCTTGATCTCCTCGAGCGGATAGAGATCGTAGTATTTCTGTGGGGCGTAATTCGGGAAGTGCGGGGCGTACAAACCCAGGGCGATGAAGAAGGGCTTGTCATGGCTGCCCTGCAGCATGCGGATCGCCCAGTCGGTCTGCTGCGTGTCCGCCATGTCCTTTTCCACCTCGTTGGGCAGCGGGGCATATTCCATGAAGGTCCGGTCGGCGCCGGTGCGTTGTTCGCGCGTGAAACGGCTGTAGGGCATCGGAGTGGGAAGGGGGGCACCCTGGCGCCAGCTGTCCACTGGCCAGCCCGCTTCGCGCTGGGCCTGGGTACGCACATGAAATTCGGTCCAACCACGCAGGTCGACGTAGCCGGCGGGATGGTGAAACAACTTGCCCGTGCCGTAGGTGCGATAGCCCGCCTCCTGCAAGGCCACCTGCAGCGGCCGTAGCTCAGGGTGATCACGCCAATACACCTGTGTGGTGTAAGCCCCCGTGGTCGACGGATGCCGCCCTGTGAAAAGCGCTGAACGGGACGGTGCGCAGAAGGCGCCACAGGCCTGGGCGCGAAGGAAAGTCACGCCGCGCGCGGCCAGCCGATCCAGGTTGGGCGTCTTGGCCTTGATGGGCGAATCCAGCGGGCCGACCCAATCATTGAGGTCATCCGTGGCGATAAAGATGACGTTGGGAGCCTTGCCCGGAGCAGCCGCCCGCACCGTCACCAGCGAGGCAAGCAGCGCGGCCAAGACCAGCACGCACCGCGCGAGGCCCTTGCAGGGGCTCGGGAGAGACAGGAGTGGAGGCAATTTCATGGAAAGGGGGGGCGGGGGGAGACCGAGACACAAGCGCTGCACCATCAGTCATGTGATCGTCTACTGGCCTGTCACAGCGCTCGGCAGGGGGCCAAGGCCCCAGGTCTTGCTCGGCAATTCCGAAAGCTCCAACTCCAGGGTGCCGCCCTGCATGATGGCCTCATGGCTCAGGAAGGGAGTCTCGAGCGGCTGTCCGTTGAGCCTGGCGCGCTGAATGTATTTCCTCTCGCGGCTCGCACCCGGCGCGACGACGGAAAACGTTTTTCCGTTCTGCAACTGAAGCGTGGTCTTGGTGAAGACCGGGCTGGTGATCGTGTAATAGGGAAGGCCAGGGGTCACCGGATAGAAACCCATCGAGGAAAACACGACAAAGGCGGACATGCCCCCGCCATCCTCATCACCCGGGATTCCAAAAATGTTATCCTTGAACCAGACATCCAAAAGGAAACGCGTGCGCTTCTGCGTCTTCCACGGGGCGCCGACATAATTGTAGAGATAGGGGATATGGAACGAGGGCTCGTTACCCATCGCAAACTGGCCGACCAGGCCGGTCGCATTGGCCCCATCGACGTAGAAGAGATTCCTCCGCAATCCGAGCGGCTCGCGGAATAGCTGATCGAGCCGAGCCTCCGTCGCCTTCGCCCCGCCCAGCAGCCCAACGAGGCCCGCAATGTCATGCTGCACCTGCCACGCGTAGGTCCAGCCGTTGTTCTCATCGTAGAATTCCCGGTAGCCCGGTCCTCCTGCCGTTTTTGGATCAATTTGAATCCACTCACCCTTGTCATCCTTGGGCATGAAAAGCCGCTCCTTGGGATGCCAGAGATTGCGGTAGAAACCTGCGACGCGGGAGAACTCCCGCTGGTCATTCGCCTGCCCCAGCTCCGCGGCCAGTTGCGCCAGGGTCCAGGCATCAAAGGCGACGCCAAGGGTGACCGCAACCGACTGGCGCTTCTCAAACGCATCGACGAGAGGCTCCGTCTCCTTGGTGCCGGGAGGCAGGGCGGGATAATAACCCTTCGCGTAGAAGAAATCGTCGAGCGCGACCTTGCGGTGCCCCTGACGCCAGGGCAGCAGCGTTCCTTCGGTGAGGTTCTTTTTGATTCCCGCGTAGGCGCTCGCCAGGTCGAACCCCTTTATGCCCTTGCGCTGCGCATCAAGAAACAGGGATGCCGAGTGATAGGCATTCATGCACATCCGATTGCCAAACACCTGGGGAAAGGTGGGCAGCCAGCCACTCTGCTCATACATCAGCGTGTAGGAGTGGAGCACATCGCTCTGCATCGCGGGATCGAGGAGGGTCCGTAGCGGGTGCGTGGCGAGGTAGGTGTCCCAGACCCAGTCATCCACATAGAAGGGTCGGCTGCTGGCATGAACCTTATGATCGTAACCGCTGTAGTAGCGCCCGTGTTCATTGATATCCACCATACGCTCACTGGTGCGGTAAAGTGCCGTGTAGAAGGAGCGCCGCTGCGCTTCGGTGCCGCCTACCACCTGGATGCGGCCCGTGACCTGGGCCCAAGCCGCCTGCCCCGCCTCCATCACCGCGGCAAAACTGGGCTTGGCCACCTCGGCCTCGAAATTCACCTTCGCCTGCTCGGCGCTGATGTAGGAAATCCCGTACCTGAACAACACCGACGCCTCTCCCTCGCCAGGCAGGCAAACCGCCACTCCGCGCGAACTGATGTCAAACGCCAGGCCCTCCACGGGCCTGCCGTCGGCGTCCGTGAATTCCCCATAGGCATAGGTTTTCTGGGAAAGCACCGTGGGCGTGAGCCCCCGGTTCGTGAACTCGAATTGATCCTCCAGGCTGAGCCCGGCCGTTCCCACCGCCTGGGCCTTCAGATGGGCGCCACCGGTGATCAACAGGTGCCGGGAACTATTGGGGGAAAAGTCCCATTGATAGATCGCCGCCTTGCTGGCCGGGGTGAAGCTCACCCTGACATTGTCCTCGATCAGCGTGGTGGAATAGTGCCAGGGCCTCACGATTTCGAGATCGTGATCGATGGGCATTTTCCTGTTCCAGGAGGCGGCGGTGAGAGGCCCGGTCACCACCTTGATGGGAAACACTCCGCCCATCCTGTGGCCCCCCACCTGCAGGGGAAAACCGGCCACCTGATCATCGATATAATCCGTCTTGGCGGGCACCATGCGCAGCATCTGGTGCGGACGGCTGAAGGTCGGATAGGTCGGCACCAGCAGCATCGAAACGTTGCCGATGCGAGGGTCGATGTACTGAGTGGAATCCTGGACCGACGCCGCCTGGCACAGACCAAGGCCAAGGAACAACACCACTGGCAGGAAAGTGTAGCGCATGGAGGAGGAACGTTGGGCCGGGTCCTGGCACCCGGAGCTGGGCTCAGGGGAGCTTCGGGGCAGGCTTGGCCTGGGCCTTGGCGTGCTGCTCGGCCTTCGCGAGCAGTTCCCTGGCCCTGCGCAGCGTGTCGGAATGGTTTTTGTCGCGGACGAGATTCGTGAATTCCCCGGGGTCGGCCTTCAGGTCGTAGAGCTCGGCCAGGTCCGGCGAAGCCCACTCGGTGTAGCGCCACTGATCGAAGCGAATGGCCAGCCCGAGCTGCTCGCCGCGTTTGACCACGGTGTAGGCGTAGTCCTTGCCGGGCGCCGAGGGATCCTTCAACAGGGGCACGAAGGAGCGACCCTGCAGGTGGGCGGGCGGCGTGACGCCACACAATTCCGCCAGCGTCGGGAAAATATCGACCAGCTCGACCAGTCCCTTGCTTGGGACACCCTTGGTCATGCCCGGAACCCGGACGATCATGGGCAGGCGAGCCGATTCCTCGAAGAGCGTCACCTTCCCCCACATGAAGTGTTCGCCGAGATGGTAGCCATTGTCGCCAATGAAGACGATGATGGTGTTCTCCCACTGGCCGCTTTTGTGGAGCGCCTCGATGATGAGACCGAGCTGCGCATCGACGAAGGAAATGCAGGCGTAATAGGCCTGCATGAGCCCGCGCCGGCGCGCATCATCCTCTTTCCCGAGCACGGGAAATCCGTAGTCGCGATACTGGTTCGTTGCCGCGATGGCAGGAATATCATCCCAGTCACTGGCGGGTGACCTGGACAGCTTCAGCGATTCCAGGGGATATTGCGCGAAGTAGGAATTGGGGGCGAGAAAGGGGATGTGGGGCTTGTGGAAACCACACGCGATCATGAAGGGGCGGTCACCGCTTGCCTTCTCCTTGATCCAGGCTGCGACCTGCCGCGCATTCTTGCCGTCACTGTGCTGCTCATCACGCAGTCCCGTTGGACCGAAGCCGGGACCGACGCCCCGTACCCCTTGGTTGCGCGTCAGGGGATCGACCGTGGGTAGGTATTCCCTCCAGAGCTTGCGATTCTTGGGTGCGGTGACGGGGCCGTGCTCCTTCTCGAATTTCTCGCGGGCGATGCGTTCCACCTCCATTTCATCATTCGTGAAAGCCAGGGTTTGGTCCCAGGAATCATTGCCGGGATTTTCCAGCGGGTGATGAAACACCTTGCCCACCGCGGCCGTCCAGTAACCGGCTGCACGAAACACCTTGGGGAGAGAGGGTGTGCCAGGCCGGACCTCATCAATCTTGTCCGTATTGTTCAGGATTCCGGTGGATTGCGGATAAAGCCCGCTGAGGAAGGACGCCCGCGAGGGCCCGCAGACCGGATACTGACAATAGGAACGCTGAAAGACCGTGGCAGAGCTGGCCAGTCGATCCAGCACAGGGGTCATGACCCCTTCGTAGCCTGAGGGGGTGATCCTCGCGCTCAGGTCATCGCTGATGACAAACAAGACATTGGGCCGCTTCGCTGCCGGGGCCGGGACAACCGCGGCCGCACCCAGAAGTCCCGGGAGCAATACCATCCATGCCAGGCAGTTCAGGAGGTAAGTCGTACGTGAATGCATTGGGGGTGTTGAGGATTGCGACTGGGGTTGGCGGCGGAAAAATCCGGGCTTGCCAGCTTCTGGCCACCACCCAGCACAGACCTGCTCTTTGGGGCGACATGAATGCAGACAATCCTGAGATCCTAGGATCCATGGTGCCACACCTTGGCTGAACGCGGCATCCCATCTTCGGGGGATACAGGAGCGATTTTCCTTCAGCCACCGAGGGGCGGGTGACGGCGCGACCCTCCACCGCTCGCTGCTGCCGTGCTACAAGCCACGGCAGCGGTCCCCTGCGCCCCCCCTGCCCCGCACCCGCACCTTCCTTCTGGCCAAATCAATGCGCCTGCTGGCTGCCCTTGCCCGCGGCAGCACGGTTCTGACCGGTGCTGACAGGCAGGCCAGTTCCCGTGCCCGTGCCCGCCCCGCCCGCCGCCGGCTGGGCCTGCTCGATAGCCGGATAATCGGTGCGCAGCCGCGTGAAGAGCTGGCGACCGCGGGGATCGGTGCTGTAGCGCTCGCCGTGCTCCACCAGCAGCCTGGCTTCATGCCCATACCCCGTGCGCGCTGCGATCAGGGCCGCGCGATAAACGAGCGGCAGGCGCGCCGGAAACAGCAGCGCCCCCTGCAGCACAAAGTTGAATTCCTCGCGGCTGGGCCGGACATCGGAGGACTGCCAGATGTCGGCCGCCACCTCGTAAAGCTCCGGAAGCAGCGGCGGCAGCGAGCGTGCCTTGACCAGCAGCGGCAACACCTGGTCGAGCGCCTCGCGCCCGAGGAGCTTGCGCCCCGACTTTGCGAGGGCCTCGTTGGCGCGCATCTCCGCGAGCAGCACATACACACGGGCGCGGCGCGTTCCCGCCTTGGCCGCCGCCTCGAAGAACTTGCGCGCACGCACCTGCTCGCCCGCCTCATGCTCGGCCAGGCCAAGCGCCGCCAACAGGTCGGGCTGGCGTTCGCCGCGGATGTAGGGGGCAATGATGAACCGGCGGGCGACCTCCGCCTGCCCCGAAAGGCGCAGGGCCTCACCCTTGATGCGGCCCACCTCGCCATCGGAGGCGTCACGCAGCTCCAGCTTCGGGGGGTCCTGGTAGACCGCACCGCCCTGGCTCTTGTACTCGGAGTAGCTGTGGTCGGTGTGACGCACATAGCTGCGCAGGGCCAGTTCCATCTCGCCGTAATCCATGCCGAAGCACTCCTTGAAGATCGCCTCCGTGGGCGCTGTCTTCTCAATGCGCTCGAGATAGTTCACGAGCGCCGCCGCATGCGACCGCTTCTCGCCATAAAGGCAATAGTGCACGAAGGCATAATTCTGCTTCGTCCAGGTGTAGCCTTGCCGGACTTCCGTCGGCCTCGGCCCAAAGAGTTCGGGCATCGGAAGCAGCCCGCGCTCCGCCAGCGCCAGGTTGAAATCCGTGGACTTGGCACCGCTCACATCGCCCACGCGGCCGACCTCGATAGTCTTCCTGGTGTAATCGATGTTCGCGAGGATCTCCAGGAGGCCTACCTTGAACCACTCCGGCAGGCGGCCGTTCGATCCGTTGTCGATGAGGAAACGCAGGTAGCTCAGGCGAAAGGCCCGGAAGGGATCGGCCCGCTCCACACCCGCACGCGCCTCGGTGGGCTGCGCCTGCGGGTCACCAAACTCCGCAGGCTCGGTGCTTGAGCCGGCAACCGGATCCTTGATCCCGAAGTCCGACGAACTGAAGGCACCCGTGAACAACTCGCCCACGGCGAAATCCACGATGATGGTGGCGGATTCCTTCCTCTGGTAAAAAAGCCCGTTCACGGCGTTCGCCTGCTCACGGTGCTCTGGCGGGATGAAGTCCTCGAACTTGTCGCCGCGATCGCACAGGATGATCGAGACGGGCACTTCGGGCACCTCATGGCGTATGCTGGGCCATAGCGCGGTCAGCACCTGCTGAAGCCGCGAGAACTCGCGCACGAAGAGGCGCGTGTTCCGATCCGAGGTGGCGGTGAGGATCTCGTAACCGGGAATGGAGGCGTACTTCCAGCTCTCCGGGACAGGAAGCAGGCGTGTGTCCACGACCTCAAACTTCGGAAGGTGCACGACCTCGTCGGCAATGGCCGTGGCGGGAATGGCAGGGTCGGCGGCCAGAAGGACGCAGGGCAGCAAGGCGACCAGCGCCGTCGCAGGGCGTGTGAAAAGGGGGATGAGGCGCATGATAAAAGGGGGAAACAGCAGGATCGTCGTGTGTCGGAGGGGGGAGCGCAGGAGCCAGGAGAGGGGCTCCGCAAGTGGGACAAGGAAGCCGCAGGGGGGGCATGGAGGGCCGAGGCTGAGACGCAGGCGGCCCCCCGGGAGTTTCCGGAATCCGAAGCTTCGTGGTGTGGGGAGATGTCGGTGCGGGGAGCTGTCAGGGCTTCGCGGCCTGTCCCTGCGCCAACTGGGCGCGCAATTTCTGAAAGTGCGCGAGACCGCGGGGATCACGCGTGAGCTTTTCACCCCGCGCGATCCATTCGTTGGCCTCGGGAATGAAAGCGCCTGCGACAGCCACGCTGGCCACCTGGTACACCAGCGCGGGGCGCATGGCGAAGGGGCCTGCGGCCCTCACGAGAAAATCAAAGTCGGAGCGCTCCGGAGGTCCCTCCAGGCCCTGCAGCAGCTGCGCCAGGAATTCCACCTGGTCGGGATAGTTGGGCTGCATCTGCACGCCCTGGCGCAACAAGGGCAGCACCAGCTCGAGTTCCCGCCGGGAGGGCTTCTGGTTCTTGCGTGCCAGCATGGCCCCATCCAAACGCAATTGCGCCAGGCTGAGGTAGGCTTCGGCGCGCTTGCATTCGCCTTTGACTCCCGCCTCGAGAAACTTCCGCGCCCGTTCCGAACGCCCCACCCGAAACTCCGCCAGTCCTATGGCGGCGAGCAGCTCCGGATCACGCTCGCCCGCCTGGAACGGCGCGATCAGGAAACCCAGCCCGGACGACTCCTCTCCAACAATGCGCAGGGCCTCGCCGCGCAGGCGCCCGACCTGTGCCGCCGTGGCGGGTTGGGGCTCGGGAATCTCGCGCTTGACGTAAACAGGCTCACCCTTCGGGTCGAAGCGGTTGTACTGGTGCCGCACATTCTTGAGATAGCCGCGCACACGCTCCAGCATGTCAGCATAGCCCTCTCCGAAACACTGCCTAAAGAGCGCCTCGCTGGCACCCTCCTTGGCCGAACGTTCCGAAAACGCCACTAACGGCGCACGGAATTTCAGCTTCTCCCCGAACAGGCACATGTGCACGAAGGCATAACACTGAGCCTGCCAGGTCTGCTCCAGATGACCCTCCTCCGGCTTCGCCCCAAGAAGCTTCTCCATCGGCAGCAGCTTGCGGTGCTCAAGACGGAGATTGAAATCGGTCCGGCGCGGCCCGGTCTCCGATCCCACGCGACCGATCTCCACCGTTTTCTGAGAAAAGTCGACGGCGCCAAGGATCTGAACCAAACCCTCGGCCATCCACTCTGGCATGGCGCCCTTCGAGGAGGCTCCGCCCTTCATCAGGAGCAGGCGCAGGTAACTGTCGCGCACCGCCAGCAGCGGCTCATTCTCGAGCTCACCGGGCCTCGGCTCGTCCGTCATCGAAATGGAATCGCCCCCCTCCTGGATCAGGGTGAGGCGAGCATCATCGGTGGAGCTCCTCAGCATGGTTTTTGAAAAATCAATCACCAGCGCCGCGCCGACCCCATTGTACGTGAGCACTTGGTTGAGCGCCGAGGCATCCGCCTTCTTCTCCGCCGGCAGGTAATCCTTGAAACAGTCCACCTTGTCACACAGGAGCACCGTCACCGGCCTCCCCGTGGGCACTTTCAGGACCGAGGGCCAGATATGTGACAGCACCTGCTGCATCTCATCGAGCTCGCGCACGAAAAGTTTCGTCTCGCGCCGGCTCACGCTGCTCAGGATCTCATAGCCTGGGATGGACAGGTAGTCCCACTGCTCCGGGGCGGGAAGAAGACGGGTGTCCTCCACCACAAACTTGGGAAGTTCCACTGTCGCGGGGGCGGTGGCAGGGGCGGAATCGGCACAAAACGCCGGCAGAAGTCCGGCGGCAAAAATACAACCGTGCAGGACGGCCTTGGGAATACGGATGTTCACGTGGCAGGGGGGAATGGCTTACTACTCCATACCCGACTGTAATTCAACATTATACCACCCCGCGGAGCGTGGTTCAGCTCCCCTGCCCATGAAGCCGGCTCAGGACACCGAGGCCGTCTCGGCAAGCGCCGAAACCATGGCCGGAAAACGTGCCACCTCGCCAATGATGGCCAGTGCGGGCGCAGGCACCTCGCCCGTCGTGCCGGCGGCCAATTCACCCAGGCTCACAAAGAGGCTGCTCTGGTCCGCCCAACTCGCCCGGCTGACAATCGCCACCGGCGTGTCCACCTCGAGACCGCCTGCGATCAGCTGGTCCGAAATCTGGGCAATCTTCTTCACCCCCATATAGATGCACAGGGTCATGCGCGTGCGCGCCAGGGCCTGCCAGTCGATGGTGGACTCCGGCTTGTCAGGCCGCTCATGGCCGGTCAGGAAAATCACGCCCGAACTCAGCTCGCGATGCGTGAGGGGCACCCCGGCCGCCGCGCCGGCCGAGGCCGCCGCCGTCACGCCCGGGATCACTTCCACCTGCACACCTGAGCGCACCAGCTCGGCCATTTCCTCACCACCGCGCCCAAAGATGAACGGGTCGCCGCCCTTGAGGCGGACCACACGCAGGCCCGCCAGGGCACGCTCCACGAGCACCCCGTTGATGCGCTCCTGCTCCATCGCATGTTTGCCGCAGCGCTTGCCCACATAGACCAGCTCGACACCGGGCCTGCAAAACGCAAGCAGCTCCTTTCCAGCGAGTTCGTCGTACACGACCACGTCGGCCGCCTGCAGGCGCTTCAGCCCGCGCACGGTGATCAACTCCGGATCCCCGGGGCCTGCTCCCACCAGACTGACTGCGCCGATCGCTTTGCTCATTGTTCCTTTTGGATAATTGAAACTCGGTGTTGACACAAGCAATATTTCATTCTTTAGTCATGTTATCAACATTAACACATGAGCACACCTGTCGCCCCCTCCGCCGCACCCCAAGTCTCCAAGAACGAGGTGCTGAAGTTCAACGACCCGACGCTGGGCGGCACCCTGGGCGAGTTCCTCCAGGACGGCAGCCTCGACCATATCAACGAGGAGGATGAGCAGTTCATCAAGTTCCACGGCATCTACCAGGGCGACGACCGCGATGTGCGCAAGACGGGCAAGAAGTACATTTTCATGATTCGCGCCCGTGTGCCAGCAGGCGTCGTGCCCGCCGCCCAGTACCTGGCCTTCGACTCCCTCGCCACGCAGTACGCGAACGACACGCTGCGCATCACCTCGCGCCAGTCCCTGCAATGGCACCACGTCGTCAAGAGCGGCCTGCAGAAGCTGGTCAAGGGCCTCAACGACGCGTTGGTCACCACCATCGCCGCCTGCGGCGACGTGAACCGCAATGTCATGGCCCCGCCCACCCCCTCCACCAGCGCACTGGTGGACCAGGTGATCGCCGACTCCAAGCGCGTCAACGAGGCGCTCCTGCCGAAGACCGAGGCCTACCATGAGATTTGGATCAACGGCCAGCCGCTGAAGCTCGATGCCGCCCAGAAGCAGGCCTTTGTCGACCCCCTCTACGGGCGCACCTACCTGCCGCGCAAGTTCAAGATCGCCTTCGCCATCCCGCCGCTGAACGACACCGACGTGCTGACGAACTGCCTGGGCTTCATCGCCATCGCCGATCCGGCCAACCCCTCCAAGCTGCTCGGCTACAACATTGCCGTGGGCGGCGGCCAGGGCATGTCGCACGGCAATGCCGAGACCTACCCGCGCGTCGGCGATGTGCTCGGCTTCATCACTCCCGACCAGCTCGTGGACGCCGCCAAGGCCGTCCTCGTGGCCTTCCGCGACCACGGTGACCGCACCAACCGCAAGCATGCCCGCCTCAAGTACGTCGTCGCCGAGAAGGGCGCCGCCTGGTTCCGCGCCGAGGTCGAGCAGCGCGCCGGCTTCAAGCTGGCCGAGGCCAAGCCCTATCGTTTTGAGCGCCAGGGCGACCTCTTCGGCTGGCACCGCCAGAGCGACGGCAACTGGTTCCTCGGCGTCTATGTCGAGTCCGGCCGCATCCGCGACAACGGCCCGCTCCAACTGAAGACCGCCCTGCGCCGCATCGCCGAGACCGTCGGCGCCGATTACCGCCTCACGCCCACGCAAAACCTCCTCATCGTCGACGTGAAGGAGGGGCAGAAGGCCATCATCGAGGGCCTCTTCGCCGCGCATGGCATCGATGCCAACCGCCAGGTCAGCGCCGTCCGCCACAATTCCATGGCCTGCGTGGCATTGCCCACCTGCGGCCTCGCCCTCGCCGAGAGCGAGCGCGCCCTTCCCGTGCTGCTCGGCCACGTCGAGACCGTGCTCGGCGAACTCGGCCTCTCCGACGAGGAAATCATCGTCCGCGTGACGGGCTGCCCCAACGGCTGCGCCCGCCCCTACATGGCCGAGATCGCCTTCGTGGGCCGCGCCCCCGGCAAGTACAACCTCATGCTCGGCGGCAACCGCGCCTCCACCCGTCTCAACCGCGACTACAAGCCGTCCGTCAAGATCGACGACATCCCGGCCGAACTACGCGTCATCCTCGGTCGCTGGAAGGCCGAGCGCCAGCCGGGCGAAGGCTTCGGCGACTTCGCCGACCGCGTCCTGCTGCCCAAGTCCTAAACCATTACTCCGCGCAGGATACCGCCAAGCATTTCACTCGCACCCGCCGCTGAAATGCGCAGGGCAACCTCGCGCTGACCACCTTCCTCCAATCCTTGACCTCCATTGCCGCAGCAGCGGCACCCTCCACAGCTGCGCCTGCAGCGACGGAGGGCGACTTTACCGACACCCATGTCCTATAACGCTGAACAACTCGCCACGCTCAACGCCGAACTCCGCACCAAGTCCCCTCTCGAGATCACCCGCTGGGCCGCGGCCCAGGCTCCGGGCTCCGTCATCGTCTCGACCAATTTCCGTCCCTACGAGGCCGCCATCCTTCACCTCGCCACGCTGGCCCAGCCCGACATCCCCGTGCTCTGGGTCGACCACGGCTACAACCGCCCCGCCACCTACCGCCACGCCGAGGAGCTGCGTGTCCGCTTTAACCTGAACCTGAAGCCCTACCTTCCCCGCCTCACCGCCGCCCACCGCGACGCGATCCACGGACCCATCCCCACCACCGTGGATGAGGAAGGCCTGAAGCGCTTCAGCGCCGTCATGAAGCTCGAGCCCTTCCAGCGCGGCATGCGCGAGCTCGCCCCCAAGGTCTGGATCACCGCCCTGCGCAAGGTCCAGAACCCAAACCGCGCCGGCCTCGACATCGTCTCCGTCGACGAGAACTTCGGCGCCCTCAAGGTCAGCCCCCTCTTCCACTTCAGCGACGCCGAGCTCGAGGCCTACCTGGCCGAGCACAAGCTCCCCAACGAGTGGGACTACTTCGATCCCGCCAAGGCCGACGAGAAACGCGAGTGCGGTCTCCACGCCGCCTGGGGCAAGAAAGCCGTCAGCCAGGCCTGAGCGGGGGGACAACACGGGGACGCGACGAACACGACAGCCCGCACGGTGCCTTGTCTTCGTTCCCTCCACGCCCCCCTCCCACTTCTCGCTCCCCGTTTCCTGCTCCCTGCGCCCCGCTCAACGTTCCTCTCTTCCTCCCACTTCCCTTTTCCCATGCCCACCGACTACCATATCGACCACCTTCAGCATCTCGAATCCGAGGCCATCCACATCATGCGTGAGGTCGCCGGCGAGTTCGAACGCCCCGCCCTCCTCTTCTCCGGCGGCAAGGACTCGATCTGCCTCCTGCGCCTCGCCGAGAAGGCCTTCCGCCCCTCGGACATCCCGATGCCCTTCCTGAACGTGGACACCGGGCACCACTTCCCCGAGCTCAACGAATTCCGCGACCGCCGCGCCAAGGAACTCGGCGGCAAGCTCATCGTCCGCAAGGTCGAGGACGCCATCGCCAAGGGCATCGCCGTCCCCGCCCCCGGCGAGATCAGCCGCAACAAGCTCCAGATCCCCACCCTGCTCGCCGCCATCGACGAGTTCCGCTTCGACGCCTGCATCGGCGGCGCCCGCCGCGACGAGGAAAAGGCCCGCGCCAAGGAACGTTTCTTCTCCTTCCGCGACAGCTTCGGTCAGTGGGACCCGAAGAACCAGCGCCCCGAGCTCTGGAACCTCTACAACGGCCGCCTCAACGAGGGCGAAAACATGCGCATCTTCCCGCTGAGCAATTGGACGGAGATGGACGTGTGGCAGTACATCAAGCGCGAGAAGCTCGAGGTCCCCTCGATCTACTTCTCCCACCGCCGCACCTGCGTGCGCCGCCACGGCCAGTGGCTGCCCGTCACCGACATCCTCCCGCCCCGCGCCGGCGAGCGCGTCGAGGAGGTCACCGTGCGCGTCCGCACCATCGGCGACATCATCTCCACGGGCTGCGTCGAGTCGCCCGCCACCAATTACGATGACATCATCGCCGAAATCGCCGCCGCCCGCGTGACCGAGCGTGGCTCCCGCGCCGACGACAAGGCCTCCGAGGCCGCCATGGAGGACCGCAAGAAACAGGGCTATTTCTGAGCACCACACCCGGGGTGCTCAGCCCTCCGAAGCCTTGGCGAAGGAGGGTCCAAACAGATCGGCCCGAAGGGCCCACCGGAATCAATCACATCTGAAGCTCCCCCCGTCCCTCCCACCTCTCAACTACCGACCTCTGACATCCGACCCATGTCCTCCATCGACCTTCTTCGCTTCAACACCTCCGGCTCCGTCGACGACGGCAAGTCCACCCTCATCGGCCGCCTCCTCTACGACTCAAAGTCGCTCATGGAGGACCAGATCGAGGCCCTGGAACGTTCCGCCGACATCACCGGCGGAGGCCAGATCAACCTCGCCAACCTCACCGACGGCCTGCGCGCCGAACGCGAGCAGGGCATCACCATCGACGTGGCCTACCGCTACTTCGCCACGCCCCGCCGCAAGTTCATCATCGCCGACACCCCGGGACACGTCCAGTACACCCGCAACATGGTGACCGGCGCCTCCACCGCCAACCTCTCCATCGTGCTCGTCGACGCCCGCGCCGGCGTCATCGAGCAGTCCCGCCGCCACACCGCCATCGCCTCGCTCCTCCAGATCCCGCACGTCATCGTCGCGGTGAACAAGATGGACCTGGTCGACTGGAGCGAGGCCCGCTTCAACGAGATCCGCGACGAGTTCTAGAAATTCCTCCCGCGCCTCGGCATCAAGGATGTCACCTTCATCCCGATCAGCGCCCTCAACGGCGACAACGTCGTCGACCGCTCCACGAACTCCCCCTGGTACAAGGGCCCCACCCTCCTCACCCAGCTCGAGACCGTCCACATCGGCAGCGACCACAACCTCCACGGCTTCCGCTTCCCCGTCCAGTGGGTCAACCGCCCCAACAACCCCACCGACGACAAGCTCCACGACTTCCGCGGCTTCTCCGGCCAGATCGCCGGGGGCATCGTCAAGGTCGGCCAGCGCGTGCTCGCCCTTCCTGCCGGCATCGTCACCACCGTGAAGGAAATCTGGACCTACGACGGCTCCGTGAAGGAGGCCTTCTGCCCGCAGTCGGTCACGCTCGTGCTGGAGCACGACATCGACATCAGCCGCGGCAGCATGATCGTCAGCCTCGACGTCCTCCCGGGCGGCGGCACCGACCTCGTGGCCAATGTCTGCTGGATGCACCAGCGCCCGCTTCAGCGCGGCAAGAAGTACTTCCTCAAGCACACCAGCAGCACCGTCCAGGTCGCGGTCACCGACATCGAGCACCGCCTCAACATCGAGACCCTCGAGCCCGACGAAACCCCGACCGAGCTCAACCTCAACGACCTCGGCCAGATCCGCATCCGCGCCGCCAAGCCGATCTTCTACGACGGTTACTCGACCAACCGCCTCACCGGTTCCTTCATCCTGATCGAGCAGGGCACCAACGCCACCGTCGCCGCCGGCATGCTCCACACACCGCCCGAGGTCGTCCGCCCCGAGAACAGCGACTGGGTGATCTGAGTCAGGCAAAGCTCACGAAAACACACTTCAGACGGGCCCACGCCGGGCCCGTCTTTTTTGTGCTCCAAAACGCCGCCCAGCCCTTGCGGACCGCTGGGGTATTCCCCCTGTTTTTAGGGTGTCAGGCGCCAACCCCCACTACACCCATTCTTACCTAGGATGCGGAGTAGTGCACACCCGTGCGGGCTACGCACTAGCCACCGCCAAATGCAGTCGTCGGACGGAGTTCCAACTGTTAACAAGGACAGAAGCGGACATTATGTCAGCAGCCCCCAACGACCCCAACATTTGGTTTTCTTCCCGCCACTTCACGGGACTGCTGCTCGCTGCGTTCCTGCTGCTGGGCTGCGGCCACCACCGCGTGTTTGCCGAACAGGGCGCCGCTCAGGACTACGTGCTTACCTCGGCCTCGGCCTTCTGGTCTCAATCCAATCAGGATCGCACGATCGACCGCCCCATCCAGCTCAAGTTCACCGTCCTGTTCCACGATCCCGACTGGAAGCTTCTTTGGGGAGAGGAAAATGGGGCCTCCTTCTTTATCAACCTTGGCGGGACGCCCCTGGCGATCAAGCAGGGAGACATTGTGGAACTAAAGGGACTCATATCCCTACCCCAAGGCCTACGTGTCCAGGAGCTGAAGGTATCCGGCACCGCACTTCTGCACGACCCGACCGACATGACGCTACAAGTCGACAGGCCTTCGCTGTTCGACATGAAATTTGTCCGTGTCACAGGGATGGTCGACACGATCTGGCAACCCGATAATGGCCACATCAAAATCCGCCTGCTCATAGGCAGCACACCGATCACGGTGATTATCCAAAGCACAGGGCCGCTCCCACAAACAGGAGAAGTCCTCCAAATCACCGGCCTCCTTGCACTCGAGCCCACGAGTCTCGGCACCCGCAACGTCAATCTCTGGGTCAGCAGGGCAAGCGACGTCGTGCTCAAGCACTGGGAGCAGAAATCCGAGCCCTTCAAGCTGGAGCGCACACGGGCAAACCAGGTTCAGCACGTTGCACGTGACAAAAAGGTTCGCGTTCGCGGCGTGCTGGTGTCGCAGGACCCAGGCACAAGTATTACCCTCGAGGATGAAACCGGCTTGATAAGGATCGAAGGCGTACAACAGCAACTGATCCCGAAGGGAACGGTGGTGGAGGCAGTGGGCAATCCGTCCACCCATGGCCAGATCGCCATGGTGGCCAAGGCACGGTTTTTCACCCAGGAGCAGATGCGGGCGGCGGAGGATACCGGCACAGGCGCAAAAAAACCTGTGATCACCAGCGGGTCCGATGTCTACCTTCTCGATGCAAGGGACAAGCAGGAGGATCTCGAATTCGACGCCGAATTCCGGGTGCTGTTCTATGATCCCTACTGGAAGACCCTCTGGGCTGCGGACGAGAAAACCCGTTTCTATCTCCAACCCGGGGAAAAACCCCTGCGCCTTCGCTCTGGGCAGAAAGTCCGGGTGAAGGGGGTCTTCTCGGAACCGGCTGGCCTGCGGGCGCACGACGCAGACATCACTGTCCTGGAGGAACGGATGAAGGATCCGCCCCCCGATATCAGTGAGAGCATCTCCGACCATAGAACGCACAACGTTCGCTTTGTTCAGGTCACGGGCTATGTCGAGAAACAGAGTCGCAAAGACCAGTGGCATGAGGAACTCCAGCTCCTGGTGAACGATCGCAAGGTCAGCACCATCGTCCTTCGTGATGACGAAACCCCCTTCCCTCAGCTCGAAGGCGCGATGATCACCGCCCAGGGCCTGCTAAGCCATACACCACCCAAGACCCTTCAGGATGAATCCTTCGCATTGATGGTGCCCGGTCATGAGCTGCTGCGACAGCTTTGCTGGCTCAGAAGCGATCCGCGTTTCAGTCTGCCCATCACACCCATGGGCCAATTCCCGGATTTGCCCCCCAATCAAACGGTGCGAATTGCCGGCATCGTGAGCGATTCGAAGACCGGCCGCTACGTGGATCTGCGCGACGACAACGGACAGGTGCGCGTGTTTTCCCTGCAGAGCGAGGACCTACGGCCCGGCGAATTCGTCGAGGCGGTGGGCATGCCCGAGACCAAGGGCATTCTCAATTCGCTCAAGCGTGCCCTCTTCATTCGCAGCGCCTCCACGCTCCAGAAGATAGATAACGACAACAGCAACCAGTCGCTCAAGCTCGTCGGCCAGATCACCTCCCTGAGCAACACGGATGCGCTGCGCAAGTTCCCCGTGGCGGTCCGCGCCGTCGTGACCTGGTCTGCGCCCTCGCGGCGGGACTTCTATGCGGAGGATGGAAGTGGCGGCATCCAATTCCTGCTCGAAAATCCAGCTCTCGTCCCTCCCAAGCCGGGTGATGTGGTCGACATCAAGGGCGAAACGGACGGTGGCGCCGCCTACCCCCGCGTGCGCGCGACATCGCTCCGCTCTCAACGAAGCCAGGGGGCCGCGCCGCCGCAGATCATCTCCCTCGACCAAGCACGCACGGGCGTGGGGCAAAACACCACGGTTGAAATGCGTGCGGTCCTGAGGCGTTCACTTCGCGAGGGCCCTTTCCAGCGCCTCGACATGGTATGCAACTCAGGATCCTTCCAGGTGCTATTGCCGGCTGGCGTCGAGCTCTCCCGCTACATGGGTGCCATCGTCAACATCCGGGGCGTTTGCACCCTCGACGCCGCGGGCCTGCGCTCCCCCGAGATCACCCTGCTGGCACTCGGCGAGGAGGCCCTCACCCTTGTCGAGGAACCTGCCAACCAGCTCCAGTCGATCGCCTCCCAGAACATCAGCTCCCTGGTGCTCTCACCGCCGCGTCCCCGCGGGGAAAAATGGGTGCGCACCTTGGGAATCCTCACCCACCACCGCGAGGGTCAGTACCTTTATGTGCAGGAGGGAAACGAATCCCTTCGCGTCTTCACCACACAACCGGGCAGCTTCAAGCCGGGCGACACCCTGGACATCAGGGGACTCCCCGCGTGGTTTGGAGACCAGCTCGTCATACGCGAGGCCCTCGTGCGCAAGAGCAAGAGCGGACCGGAGCCGACGCCACGTGAACTGCAAAAGCCCTACAGGCCCGAACACGGACTGGAGAACTGCCTGGTCACGATGGAGGGATCCCTGGTCTCACAGCTCGAGATCGAGGGGAAGACAACCCTGACACTCCAGGACCAGGGCCGCTTCTTTGTCTGTGAGCTGTACC
>JAHFTI010000012.1 GCA_023265535.1 Opitutaceae bacterium | reverse complement strand
TCTGCGACGAGCCGACCGTCGGCGTCGACCCCCAGTCGCGCAACGCCATCTTCGAATTCCTCGCCCGCCTGCGCGCCGAGGGCATGTCGCTCGTGTACTCCACCCACTACATGGAGGAGGCCGAACGCCTCTGCTCCCGCATCGCGATCATCGACCACGGCAGGATCCTGGCCCTCGGCACCCTCGACGAGCTGCTCGCCAAGCTGCCTTTCGAGGACGAGATCCGCTTCCCCGCCAACGCCGACACCGCACGGCTCCTGCCCCTGCTTGAGGGCAAGGGGGAATGGGTCAACACGCCCGAGGAATACCGCTTCCGCCCCGCGACCGGACTGCCCCTGTCCGCCTTTCACCTGGCAGCCGAAGGCCTGGGCCTCCCCTCACGCCTCTTCGTCGTCCAGCGCCCCACCCTCGAGAACGTGTTCCTCCACCTCACCGGCCGCACCCTGCGCGAATAGGTCCGCCCCCCCCCTCCCCGGCTCGCGTCACAGCACGCCGGCCCGCGGACCACACCGGCAAGCCCCCAGCCCTGGGTATCCAAATTTTACTTACATGCATCCCGTCCTTCCCCTGCTCCGCAAGGAATTCGCCTCCTTCACTAGGCACCGCTCGGCGATCGTCATCACCTTCCTCGTCCCCGTCATCCTCATCTACCTCTTCGGGTTTGTCTTCGGCCTGAACAAGAAGGAGTCGGGCCCCACGGGCATCCCCCTCGTCGTCATCAACCAGAGCGCCGCCCCCGAGGCAAAGGTGCTGGTCGACGCCCTGCGCGCCGAGAAGACCTTCCAGGTCATCACCGAAAACGCCTACGCCAAGGGCGGAGCGCGGCCCGCCACCGAGGAGGACGCCCGCGCCTGGCTGCGCGACAACCACCAGCGCTTCGTCGTCATCCTCCCGCCCGACTTCAGTTCCGACGAACGCCTCGGCCTGCGCCTCATCTACCTCAACAACCCGCGCAACGAGATCGAGTCCATGACGGTGAATGGCATGCTGCAGAAGACCGTGTTCTACAACCTGCGCGACCTGCTCTCCAAGTCCCTGATGAGGCGCGCCCGCAGCTACCTGGGGCAGGACGGTTTCGAGCGCTACAACCGCCGCATGTCGGAGGTCGTCAGCGACAGCTTTGGCGGCGACAAGGAGGATATCTACAAGCGCTTCAGCAGTGGCGACTACCTCCAGCTGGACACTGTGGGGGGAACGTCGGGAACGGCAGCCCCCTCCGGCACCGCGAAGCCTGCCGCCCCCGCGGCTGACCCGACCCTGCGCCGCCTCGACGCCCCATCCGCCCCTGCGGCGGGCACGACCGGTGCGGCCGTGACGAGCACCACCAGCCCCGCCTCCGCTGCTGCGGCCTCAGGTGCCGGCACGCCAGCCGCCGCCGCGTCCACAGCCGCCACCGAGGCCGAAAAGCAGAAGGCCACGGACGACCTCTTTGCCCGCATCATCAAGATCGAGACCGAGCAGGTGGCGGGCAAGCAGGTCAAGAATCCCAACGCCGCACGTCTCATCGGCGGCTACGCCATCATGTTCCTGCTCTTCGCGGTCTCCGGCTTCTCGACGAGCTTCTTCGAGGAGAAACGCAGCGGCATCTTCCAGCGCCTCCTCTCGGGGCGCGCACGCCGCCATCACATCCTCTGGGCCAAGTTCCTGTTCTGCATGGCTCTCGGCCTCGGCCAGCTCGCCAGCATGTTCCTGTTCGGCCATTTCATCTACAACCTGCAGCTCTTCGACCACCTGCTCCCGCTCATGGTGATGTCGCTGTGCGCATCGGCCACCTGCGCCTCCTTTGGCATGCTGATCGCCTCGCTCACCAACAATGCGCAGGCCGCCAGCGGGCTGGCCACGCTGCTCATCCTCACGATGAGCGCCATCGGCGGTGCCTGGTTCCCGATCAGCTTCATGCCCGCCTTCATCCAGGGCTTTGCCAAGCTCACGGTCGTCTATTGGTCGGTCGAGGGCTTCACCAACATCCTCTGGGCCGACTATGGCATCGTGCGCAGCCTGCCCTGCATCGGGGTGCTGCTGCTCATGGCCCTCGTCACGCAGCTGGTCGCCATCTGGCGCTTCCGCAAGAGCGACATGTTCGAGTGAACCGCCGCCCCGTCGGCGCGGGCCGCATGCCCGCGCCGCATCGTATCCAAACTTATCCTACAGCATTGGGGCGTGCCGCACGTCGGCGCAACAGGCCGAGGCCGGCGCAGGCGGCGGCGCCGAGCAGGCCATAGGTCGAGGGCTCGGGCACCGGCGTCACCCCGGGAAGGCCACCCTCCGGAGGGGCGCTCTCCACCCGGGTGAGGTCCATGCGAGTGCTGATGCCGTAAAACTGCACGAAATGATAGAGACCGTCCTCGAAACGCCCCGGGGGGTAGTAGGACATGTAGGTCGGGCTGTTGTCCTGGAAAATGCGCGCATGCACCTCGCCATTGTTCGTGTAGCCGGGGGCCGGGAGATAGGTCCCGGGGACGCCGGGATCAAAGCTCTGCCCGAACAGGCGCAGGGCGAGGCCCACGCTCTCGGCTCCCTGCCCTCCATTGGGGTCCATCGCAGCGCGATCTGCAGCGCCAGTCACCCCCAGGCTGTCCCAGTTCGGCTTGTGATCAATCCTGCTCCACCAGCGGGTGTCGACCGCCACGGTGATGCCATTGAGGGTGAGATCGGCGCTCAGGAACGCGGGGTAGTCGCTGGGCTGGGAATAGTAGAGCTGGGTGGTGCGATTGTCGTGGAGATGCCCCGCCGCACTGGGGTCCAGGTCGGGCCCGATCGCGGGCAGCTGATACCTGAACTCCAGGGTGAAGGGCGTGCCGTAAGGGATGTTGCCGGGCGTGTAGTAGGGAGGCGAGCCGGGGATATGGTAGGTGTAGCCCCAGGCATCGCTGCCACCGTAGGTATAGCCCTGAACCTTTAGGCTCATCGTCTGGGCTGTGGCAGACGAGGCCAGCCCGGCGACCAGAAGCAGGCTGATGAGTAGGAGTCGGTGTGTCATGTGTGAAGGGAGTTGGCAGACAGAGGTGTGAACCCGGGGAGCCGTTCCCTGCCGTTGGCTTGATGCACAGCGGCAAGGGATCAGCTCCACGCACCATCATAGGCGAAAGGAGCCGTTTTGGCTGTACGCGTAGCCACGCATCCCCATAGGGCCTGCCCTTACGGGCGATGCCCCGCAGTGCTCCGGGACTCCCAAAGCGACTCCGGGAGCACACTCAGACAATATCATAGCCTTCAGGTAATTATACCGACCAAGGCCAGCCAGGCCCGAGCCCCAAAGGGCCCCAAAAAAACGGGCGGCGCCAGCACCGCACACTTCTTCCTTTCCCCCGCACACACGAACACTCACGCTCGCCCCCGTATGTCCCAGGACCTCGCCCAGCTCGTCACTTCCATCGCACAACGCGCACGCGCCGCATCGTTTGAACTCGCGACGACGCCGACCGCCACGCGCAACGCCGCGCTCGCGAAGCTCGCCGAACTGCTGCCCGCCTCCGCCGAGGCCATCCTGGCCGCCAACCAGAAGGACCTCGCCGACGCCAAGGCCAACGGCCTGAGCACGGCGCAGATCGATCGCCTCACCCTCACCCCCGCCCGCCTCGAGCAGCTTGCCGAGGGCGTGCGCCAGGTCCAGGCCCTCCCCGACCCCCTCGGCGAGGAACTCGAGCAGACCACCCGTCCCAACGGCCTCAACCTGCGCAAGGTCCGCGTTCCCATCGGCGTCATCGGCATCATCTACGAGGCCCGCCCGAACGTGACCATCGACTGCGCAATCCTCACCCTCAAGAGCGGCAACGCCGCCGTGCTGCGCGGTGGCAAGGAGTCCTTCCACACCAACATGGCGCTCGCCGCCATCATCCAGCAGGCCCTCGCCGCCAGCGGCGTCCCCGCCGATGCCGTGCAGCTCATTCCCACCACGGACCGCGCCGCGCTCAACGTGCTGCTGAAGCTCGACACCCTCATCCACGCCCTCATCCCGCGCGGTGGCGAGAGCCTCATCCGTTTCGTGGCTGAGAACAGCCGCATTCCCGTCATCAAGCACTACAACGGCGTGTGTTTCGTGTACGTCGACCGCGCCGGCGACATCGCCATGGCCGAGCGCATCATCGTCAACGCCAAGTGCCAGCGCCCCGGCGTCTGCAACGCGGCGGAGCAACTCCTGCTCCACGCCGCCATTGCCGACGAGGCCCTGCCCCGCCTGGCCCGCGCCCTGATCGCCGCCAAGAACGTGCAGCTGCGCTGCGACGCCGCCTCGCAGGCCATCCTCGCCAAGGCGGGCCTGCCCGCCACCGCCGCCAGCGAGGCCGACTACAAGACCGAGTTCCTTGACTACATCCTGGCCGTGCGCGTGGTCGGCTCCCTCGAGGAGGCCATCACCACCATCAACCGCGACAGCTCCGGCCACAGCGAGGCCATCATCACGGCCGACGAGACTGCAGCCCGCCGCTTCTTCGCGGCGATCGACAGCTCGGCGGTCTTCTGGAACGCCTCCACGCGCTTCAACGACGGCTTCGAGTTCGGCCTCGGCGCCGAGATCGGCATCTCCACCGACCGCCTGCATGCGCGCGGCCCCGTTGGGCTCAAGGAGCTCTGCTCCTACAAGTGGCTCGTGACGGGCAACGGCCAGGTGCGGAGCTGAGCCCTGCGCCCCCTTCCCCGCCGGGCGGGCCGTCCGGCGGGGTGGTGTATCCAGTGACTAACTACAAGGCGGACGGGCCGCCGGGTCACTTCACCGTGACGGAGGCCTTGCCCAGGTTGGACTCGCGGGTGCCATTGGAGATGGCGTAGGTGAAGCTGTCGCTGCCGTGGTAGTTGGCATACGGACGGTAGGTGAGGGTCTTGCCGGAGACGGAGGCGGTGCCGTGCTGGGGCTGGGTGACCACACGCAGGGTGACGCCCGTGCTGGGCGTGGTCGTGACCGACTTGCTCACGGAGGTGACCGTCAGGGGAACCGAGAGTGACAGCGTGGCGGTCACCACGGGGGCGGTGGGTGCGCTGCCTTCGCCCTTGGGACCATTGTGGCAATCATAGCACCCCATGGACTGGCCCGCCCAGAACTTGAAGGTCTTGCCATCATGCGTGAAACTCCTGTCGGCCTTGGCGCGGCTCAGCACGGTGCCCTTGTTGTCCGTCCCGTGGCAGCTCTGGCAGGCGGCACCCGCGAAGTCGTGGTGCTTGTCCATCCAGTAGGCGCCTACCGGATGCATTCCATGGGGACCACCCGAGGAGGTTTCCGGCATCTTGGCATGGCAGGCCAGGCATTCGACGACCACTCCGGCATGCCCCTGCAGCTGCTTGCTGAGGATATTGTCGTTGGCATGGATGGAGGGGTACTCGGCATGCGTTGAGCCGTGGCATGCGGAACACTGCAGGCCTCCGTGTCCCTTGGAGAAACGGTAGAGCGACTTGCCTGCCATGGGAGTGTCGGCATTGGTGGCAAAGGTCTTGTTGGCCGGGACACGCATTGCCCCGGTGCTGTCGTACACGCTGGTGTAGCGGATCTGGCCACTGTTCTGGGTGGCAGTGCCGCTATGGCAGGCCTGGCAAGTCGGTTCATCCAGCCAGCCGGTGCGTGTCTTGGCCCCCACCTGCGCCATGCTGCCGTGACAACTCTGGCACTGCATCGCCATGGACCCCGTGGCGGTGTCGACCGCGCCTCCCATGGCGCCGCGCAGGCACTGGGTGGTGGAGCCGGGATGGCAGGTGTAACAGGCAGCCCGGTTGCTGGCGTTGTTGAGGGTCAGTCCGTTCGAGGGGCTCAGGACGTTGGCGTGCTTGGCATGCATGGCCTGGGTCAGGGGGCTGATGCCGGCGACACCCGTGCCGGGCAGCGCCTCGGAAAGGTGGCACTCGGCACACAGGATCGGTGTGCCGCGGGCGACCGTGGCGGAAAGGCCCGAGCCCTCGTACCCAACGGTCAGCAGGGCCTGGGCGTAGACGGGATTGCTGATCTGCTTCTCATCGTGAAGCCGGAGGATGTTCAGGCGGAAGTCGTGCTTCGAATTCGCGTCATTCACCCAGCCGGTGAGCGGGCGGGCGGCGGGCCCGGAGTTGGAGGCATGGCAGGCACGGCAGTCCATCTCGTCGGAAACGGGCAACACCACATCGGCCTGCGCGAGCAGCTGGCCGGAGGAGTTGCGGGCCTTCAGGCGCATCAGCGGATAGGAATTCTTGCGGCCGAGGTCGTCGGTGGGGGTGATGGGAATGCCCGCGGCCTCGAACCAATTGAGGGTGCTACTGCCTCCCCAGGAAAAGGGCTGGGGGGTGTTAGAGGCACCCGGCATGCGCAGGCCGGTGAGGCCCACATCGGGCACCGTGAGCTGGCTGCCGTACATCAGGGAGGCCGTGGCCCAGAAATTGGTCTTTCCGACGGAGCTGCGGTTGATGGAGCCCGTGGGATCCGCGATCGCCTCGTAGGTGATAAGAATGCCCGAGGGGCTGCGCACCAGCTTGCCCGAGGCATCCAGCAGATGCGCATTCACCGTGTTGAAGGGCGGCAGGATGCTAAAGACCTCATAGTCATCATCCATGCAATGCATGCCCAAGTTGTTCCAACCGATCAAAGTCCAGTTTCCACCGCCGGCCCAAAGCGTCCCAACGCCCCCGAGGAGCAAAACTGCCGCAGCCATCAATTTGGTTTTCATAAGAGAAGCCCTTTCGTTAATGCAAAATTCCTGCCCTAGCTAAAAGAACAGAGAGGAACCTCACGGCAAATCGATTACTGTTACTGATGATCCAAATCAGATACGCTTACATTTACCAATGTAAAATTGTAACATATATACATTATTGCCATTTATTTATCATATTTACACGAATACGCAAATAATGCATAGTGTTGCTAAAAATGCGTCAATTCCCAGTCAGTGAGGATAATTGACTTCCCCTGTCCAAAACAAGCAAGCAGACCCGGGCGCAGCAGCATCGCACGCGCAGGAAACGAGGCGGTTCCAAGACGAAACAGCGCCCCAGTCCACCCCGGCTTGGCGCAATGCGGCGGACAGCCATGAAAAAGGGCGCGCCCCCCATGACGGGGAGCGCGCCCTTTTCATCTTCAGTAGACTTCCACCGCCGGGTCAGCCTCCCATTGGCCAGAAGTATCCAATAAACCTGTACAAATTGCTCCGTGCGCGTGCTGCCAGAAAACCGGAGCTTCCTTGCATGGCAAATCGATTATTGAAACTGATTCATTAAATTATTCGCACTTATCCAATATGGGGCTATTTTACCCGTGTCTCAATTATCCAAAGCCACTTAGAACATGAATGATGACTGCAAGATGTGCACAGCAGGCCACTCCTAGAAGACAACACTCTTGCCAGCACCAAAAGACCAGCCCTTCAAGAAACGTCACAGAATCTGGGTGATGCTCCTGCCCTCGGCCCAGCCAGCGACATCTCGCTGGCCAAGTTTGAATGATCCTGATGAAATTTGAACATTTCCAACCGCTCACCGTCTGAGCCCACCATGAGTTTTTCGCGCCCCACTCTCCTGCCTGCAGCCTTGGCTGCATTGCTCCCCGCGCTCTGCCTTGCCGCGGAGCAGCCCGCCGCACCCAAGCCGGAAGCCGCGAAGCCGAATGTCGTGGTGACGGGGGAGACCTCGCGCGTCTCCAACACGCTCGCTTCCTCGATCACGTCCATCCTTCCGAAATACCAGCCGCCCCCGCCGCCGAGCGCACCCAAGCATGAGGACCCGGCGGTCTCCGAGGTGGCGGAGGAAATCGATGATCCCGATCATCCCGCCGCCGAGGGCCAGCCCCGCAACAAGATCATCCGCCTGCCCAAGTACGTCGTCCAGGCCGAGCGTCCCCCCATCTTCACCGAGCGCGAACTCAACACCAAGAAGGGCCTGGCGAAACTCGCTGCACGCCGTTACATCAGCAGCTTCGACAAGAGCGTGCTGAACCGTTTCACCCTGCCGATCATCGGCACCAGTGCCGAGCAGCGCGCCCTCATGATGTACGAGGAGGACGAACGCCTCGGAAACATCAGCGACCTCAAGGAGGATGCCAACAACGCAGCCCGCGCAGGCGATTCCTCCGAGGCCACCTCCATCCGCCGCGAGACCAACCGCGCCTACATGCGTTCAGGCGGCATGGATTGGACGATGCCGAAGGACTGAGTCCAGCCGCCTGCGCCCACTCGCGTACGCAGGCGAGCCTCTGAATGCCGGGAACTCAACAGTTGCCCCGCCACCCCGGCACACGCTTCGCCAGCCTGCCCCGACGTCAGGCCTGGGGCAAAATCCGGTGATCACGGTTGCGCCGCCCGCAATTGCGCACAGACTGCACACCCATGGATCCCAAAAAATGTGGCTGCGGAAATACCAAGAATTCCCAGGGCAATTGTGACGGCTCCCACGCCGCCCCCGCCAAGGCTCCCGAGCCCAAGAAGTGTGGCTGCGGAAAGACGAAGAATCCCAAGGGCTATTGCGACGGCTCACACGCCAAGTAAGCCCTCTGTGGGCTTGGCCATCGCCTGAGTGGATCCCTTCCACCGAAACCCGCCCGCTCCAAGTGTCGAACGCGGGCAGGACAAGGTCCTTTGGCCCGCAGCGTACCTCCTGCCTTCCGATTTATTTGCGGGGGTGAAACTGCGAATGCAGGTCCGCCAGACGGCCCTGGTCGACTGATGTGTAGAGCTGAGTCGTCGAAAGGTTGGCATGCCCCAGCATCTCCTGGATCGCGCGCAGGTCCGCGCCACCGCTGAGGAGGTGCGTGGCGAAGCTGTGGCGCAGCAAGTGGGGCTTCACGGCGCGCCGGATGCCCGCAGCCTTCGCGTATTTCCGGACCATCACCCAAAGCGTGATCCGTGAGAGGGCGCCGCCCCGCTCGCTCAGGAAGAGTTGGCTGCCTGTGCGCGGCTTCACGAACCAGGAGCGCGCAGAGCCAAGGTACACCCGCAACGCGTCCGCAGCCTTCGATCCCACCGGAACCACACGCTCCTTGGATCCCTTGCCATGCACACGGACGAAGCCCTGCTCCAGGTCGAGTTGCTGAAGCGTGAGCCGGAGCAATTCGGTGACGCGAAGGCCGCTCGAGTAAAACAGCTCCAGGATGGCGCGATCGCGCAGCCCGTAGGCATCGCCCGAACTGGGGGCGGCCAGCAGCTTCTCCACCTCGGAGGAACTCAGGCAACCCGGCATGCGGCGCACCAGCTTGGGCCCGCTGAGCAACTCCGTGAAATCATCCACGCGCAGGTTCTCGCGAACGAGGTGCCGCGCCAGCCCGCGCAGTGCGGCGAGTTTGCGGGCGAGGCTGGCGACCGTGTAGTCATCACCGGTCAGGCCCTGCAGCCAAGCCGCCACGGAATCCCCGTCAACGGAACGCCAGTCGGTCTCACCGAGGCGTTGCAGGAAATGCGCACATTGGTCGAGGTCCGACTGGTAGGCCTCGAGGGTGTTGCGCGCGAGGCCGCGCTCAAGCGCGATGAAACCGACAAAGGAGTCAATGTCCTCGGCAAAGCCACCGGGCGCCCGACTGGTTTCCAGGCTGCGCGCCCCGGCCATCACGAGGGCTCCATGGGGACGACACGCGACCGCTCAGTAGCGGCGGCGATGCGTCGGGGTGTACGCGGCCGTATCCTTCATGCGATAGGTGATACGTGCCTTCTCCAGATCGTAGGGGCTCATCTCCATTTTCACCATGTCGCCTGCGGCGATCTTGATGAAGTTCTTGCGGAGTTTTCCCGAAATGTGAGCAAGCACCGTGTGCTTGTTCGACAGCTCAACCTTGAACATCGTGCCGGGGAGAACGGCGACTACCTTGCCTTCCACTTCGATCGATTTGCCGTCGGACATATTTAGCGTGAGACGGCGATGCCGCTTTGATTATTCTGCATATTGGTTACGGGAAAGGTTCTATGGGCCCCATCCGGCAGGGCAAGTCAAGGTTTATCCCCCGGCGCGCCCGGGGGCGGCACCTGCAAGCCACATGCCGAATGTCTCGAGGGAACCAGCTGGCCCCAGCGCAGTCCCTCGCCTGCCCTCACACCAGCGCCGGCTCTGGCAGGCACATGATCCCCCCGCGTACCAGCGCGCCGGCATGCGCCGATGTTTCCCACTGCTTTGCGGCTTGCAAGTCACTGCCCATCAGAACCTCATTCACCACCCTTCCCCACGTCATGAGATCCCAATTTTGCGGAGCCCTTGCCCTGCTCCTCCCCCTGGCCTTCACCGGCTGCGACTGCAACCCCGGCAAAGGCGCCAGCCACGCCGCCCAGGTGAGCGACACCGCCACCGATGCCGTCTCCCGCATGCTCCCCTCCGTGGTGCGCATCGAGGCCATCCGCCTTCGCCCCGACCAGGGCCGCATGGTGAAGACCAAGATCGGAGGCAGCGGCGCCATTATCTCCAAGGAGGGGCATGTCGTCACCAACTACCACGTCGCCCGCGACGCAGACCTCTACACCTGCCACCTCGTCGACGGGCGTGAGCTCGAGGCCGAGCTCGTGGGGCTCGACGCCCTGTCCGACATCGCCGTCCTGCGCCTGAGGCAGCCCGCTGGCGCCGAGGCCAGGCCCCTGCCCGTGGCGGGCTTCGGCGACTCCGAGACGGTCAAGTCCGGCCACACGGTCTTCGCCCTCGGCAGCCCCGCCTCGCTCTCCATGGCGGTCACGCGCGGCATCGTGTCGAACCCCACCCTCTCCATGCCCGAGTCCTACAACATGGTGCTCGACGGCGAAAATGTCGGCACTGTGGTGCGTTGGATCCTGCACGACGCCTCCATCTTCCCCGGCAACAGCGGCGGCCCGCTCGTCAACTCCAAGGGAGAGATCGTCGGCATCAATGAAATGGGTGTCGCGAACCTCGGCGGTGCCATTCCGGGCAACCTGGCCAAGCGCATCGTCGACGAACTGATCGCCAAGGGCCACATCACCCGCGGCTGGTCAGGCCTCGGCGTACAGCCCCGCCTCGAAACCGACGGCAGGGAGGCTCCCGGCGTGCTCGTCTCCAACATCGAGCCCAATTCCCCCGCGGGCAAGGCCGGCCTGCAAACCGGCGACGTCCTCCTTTCGCTCGGCGGAAAAGCCATCGAGACGGGCGCGGAAAAGTCCGTGTCCTCCTTCAGTCGCATCGAGATGGCGGCCATGCCCGGTGAAACCCTGCGCATCGAGTACCTGCGCAGCGGCACCAAGGCCACCACCGAGCTCACCCTGGTCAGCCGTCAGGCCGCGCAGGCCGACGACAGCGAGGTGCGGGCCTGGGGTGCGATCCTGCGCGATCTCACGCGCGCCCTCGTCGCGGAGGAGCAATTGCCCGACGACAAGGGTGTCTGGATCGAGAACGTGCGACCGGGCGGCCCCGCCGGACAGGGCGAACCGGAGCTGCGGCGCAGTGATGTGCTCATCGCCGTCGACGGCACACCGGTGGCCAACCTCGCCGAACTGCGCAAGGTCACCGGCAAGCTGATGACCGACGCCCCGGGAGGCGTGCGCACGGTCGTCGCCGAATTCCGGCGCGAGGGCGCGGTCTTCGCCTCCGTGCTCGACCTGCGCACCAGCAACGAGCGCCGCATCCCCCCTTCCGCACGCAAGGCCTGGCTCGGCGTCTCAAACCAGCCGCTCACGCCCAAGCTCGCAAAGAGCCTCGGCATCAAGGCCGACGGCGGCGCCCGCCTCACGCGCATCTTCGCCGGCACCCAGGCAGAGGCCTCCGGGCTGAAGGTGGGCGACGTCGTGCTCTCCATTGACAAGATCCCCGTGAACGCACGCCGCAGCGAGGACACCGACGCCCTCGCGCGCCAAGTCCGGCAATACAGGACGGGCTCCGAGGCGGTCTTCCAGCTCTGGCGCGCAGGCAAGCTCATGGAGCTTCCCGTGAAGCTCGAGATCCAGCCCGTGCCGCCCTCGGAGATGGGCTGGTGGGAGGACGAGGGACTCGAGTTTGCCGTGCACGAGCTTTCCTTCGATGACCGCACCCGCCTCCTGCTCCCGCAGGACGCCACGGGAGTCTTCGTCGAGGCGGTGATGCCCGCCGGCTGGGCCTCGCTCGCAGGCCTGCGCGTGGAGGACCTCATCACGGAAGCCGGCGGCAGCCCCGTGCGCAGCGTCGCCGACCTGCGCCAGTCCCGCGACAAGGCCCTCGCCTCCAAATCCGCCCACTGGACCCTGCGCGTCATCCGCCATGGCCGCAGCCTCTTCATCGAAATCAATCTCAAGCCACTCAAGACATGAAACTCCGCCTCCACGCCACCCTCGCCTGCCTCGCCCTGCTCGCCGCCCCCTGCCTCCAGGCGGGCACACTCGTCGCCACGGGTGAGCTGCCCTCCGTCGGGCGCCAATTGCTCAAGGACAAGGCCGACGCCATCGTCGGCGTCGAGATGGTTGTGTCCGTCAAGGTCACGATGCGCGACCGCAGCCCCGCCCCGCGCGAGCAGAAACGCGAGGTCAACGGCACCATGATCTCGGCGGACGGCCTCACGGTCCTCGCCCTTTCCACGGTGGACCCGCGCGGCAACATGCCCGCGGGCAGCAGCGGCATGCGCATCGAGGACCCCGAGTACAAGGAGGTGAAGCTGCGCCTCGCCGACAATAGCGAGATCCCCGCGCGCATCGTGCTCCAGGACACCGACCTCGACCTCGCCTTCGTGGCGCCCGACAAGGACGCCGTGGCGGGACGCAGCTTCCCGCACATCGACCTCGCACAGGAGGCGAATATCCAGATTCTGGATACCTGCTTCGAGCTGCTGCGCGCCTCCAAGAACCAGCAGCGCACGCCCCTCATCCGCCTCACGAGCGTGCTTGGCATCATCGAGAAGCCCCGCCGCAGCTACCTGGTCAGCGAGAGTGTGGCCGGATGCCCCACCCTCGACACGCGCGGCAATGTGGCGGGAATTTCAGTGCGCTCCTTCACGAACGGCAGCATCAGCGGCATGGTGCTGCTGCCCGCCGCCGACATAGCCGAGATGGCGAAGCTGGCCGCCGCCAAGGCCCTCGAGGCGCCGGCTCCCGCACCCGCACCGGCACCGGCCCCCGCCGCTGCGGCTCCCGCCACCGAAGGCCCCGCTGCCGCCGCTGAGCCCGCCGCACCCGCTGCGCCCGCTCCCCAGCCCGCACAATAAGGCTCGACTTCCCTGCCCAGCCCCCCACTCCGGGATGCCTTATCCTTGGTCCCCTGCCGCAGCAGCGGCACCCTTCGAAGCTGCATGAGCAGCGAAGGAGGGCGCCCTCCGTCATCCGACATCCGTCATCCGACACCCGACGCCGTTATCCGTTATCCGTCATCCTACCTCTGCCCTCCGTCCATGCCCGCGCCCGACTGCCCCTTCCCGAAGAAATTCCCGTCGCAGCTCATTCGCGACGACGAGTTCTTCATGAGCCTCGCCTTCAACCAGGCCATCGACGCCTGGCGGCGCGACGAGGTGCCGATCGGCTGCGTGATCGAGCGCGACGGCGAGGTCATCGCGGCGGCACACAACACCGTGGAGCAGGCCAAGGACCCGACGGCCCATGCCGAGATGCTCGCCGTGACGCAGGCGGCGGCGGCCATCGGCGACTGGCGCCTGAGCGAGTGCACGCTCTACGTCACGAAGGAGCCCTGCCCCATGTGCTCGGGGGCAATGGTCATGGCGCGACTCAAGCGTGTGTGCTACGCGGTGCCCGATCCCAAGATGGGTTGCCTCGGCGGCGCGACCAACCTCAACGAACTGCCCCGCTCGAACCACCGTTGCGAGTTGAGCCCCGGCGGGGCCCTGGAGGCGGAGTGCCGGACCATGCTACAGGCCTTCTTCCAGGCCAAGCGCCAGGCTGCCGATCAAATTCCGCCCCAAAAAAACCTGGATTCGATGCCGGAAATTTGACCCGCACGCGCATCAGTGCATCTGTTGGGTGTACAAAACAACATTCTTTCCACCATGGCCTTCACCCTTCCCGCTCTTCCCTACGCCAACAACGCCCTTGAGCCGCATATCGATGCCAAGACGATGGAGATCCATCACACGAAGCATCACCAGGCCTACGTCAACAACGCCAATGCGCTGCTGAAGGACCTCCCCCCGCTGGCCGCCATGGAGGTCAATGACCTGATCGCCAACCTCAACCTCGTCCCCGAGGCCATCCGCACCGGCGTCCGCAACAATGCAGGCGGCCACAGCAACCACAGCTTCTTCTGGCAAATCCTCGGCCCCGGCAAGGGCGGCGCCCCCGTCGGCAAGCTCGCCGAGGCCATCACCGCCACCTTCGGCAGCTTCGACAAGCTCAAGGAGGACTTCGGCAAGGCCGCCACCACGCGCTTCGGCTCCGGCTGGGCCTGGCTCATCGTCACCCCCGAGAAGAAACTCGCTGTCGGCTCGACCGCCAACCAGGACAGCCCCCTCATGGGCAAGATCGCTGGCATCGAAGGCAAGCCGGTCATCGGTCTCGATGTCTGGGAACACGCCTACTACCTGAACTACCAGAACCGCCGCCCCGACTACATCGCCGCCTTCTGGAATCTGGTCGATTGGGAGGCCGCCGAGGCCAACTACCTCGCCGCCCTCAAGTAAGCAGCGGAACCGCACCCACTCTCACGCCAGACCGTCCCTTCCCGGGACGGTCTTTTTTGTGTTTGCGCGCAGGAAACGCACAAACCTTCCCGGACGTCCACCCCTCGCCGCCATCCATTAGCCACACTAACACACCCCCACCCCACGGTCTGCTTTCTTAAGAGATAATGAAGGTATCACAAAAAACGCATAGTCTATCCGCATGCCTTCTTGGTATTGTGTGCCACAACACGCACTCCCTTTTCTATGGCCTCCATTCCTGTTGCCTTCAATAACACCGTCCTTCGCGACGGCCACCAGTCCCTCGCCGCCACGCGCATGAGCACCCCTCAGATGCTGCCGGCTGCGCCCATCCTCGATAGCATGGGCTTCCACGGACTCGAAACCTGGGGCGGCGCCACCATCGACTCCTGCCTTCGCTTCCTCGGTGAGAACCCCTTCGACCGCCTCCGCGCCGTCAAGAAGGCCGCCCCCAAGACCCCGCACATCATGCTGCTGCGCGGTCAGAACATCGTCCAGTACACCAGCTTCCCCGACGACGTCGTCGAGGCCTTCGTGAAGGCGACCGTCGCAGCCGGCTGCGACGTGCTCCGCATCTTCGACGCACTGAACGATATCCGCAATCTCAAGACCGCCATCGCCGCCACCAAGGCCGCCAAGGGTCACGCCCGCGGTGAGATCTGCTACACCACCAGCCCCGTCCACACCATCGAGTCCTTCGTGAAGCTCGGCGTGGAGCTCGAGAAGCTTGGCTGCGACTCCCTCGGCATCAAGGACATGTCGGGCGTCATCTCCCCGCGCGTCGCCTACGATCTCGTCACCGCCCTCAAGAAGCAGACCAAGCTCCCGGTCATCCTCCACACCCACGACACCACCGGCTTCGGCGCCCCCTCCTACCTGGCCGCCATCGACGCCGGCGTGGACGTCGTCGAGACCTCCATCGTCCCCTTCGCCAACGGCACCGCCCAGCCCGACACGCTCCGCATGATGGAGCTGCTCAAGGGCCATCCGCGCGCCGTCGAATACGACCGCAAGAAGCTGCAGGAACTGCGCGTGTACCTCACCGACGTGTACAAGCAGCTCTCCAAGTTCACCTCCCCCGACAACGAGCGCGTCGACTCCGACACCCTCGTCTACCAGGTCCCCGGCGGCATGCTCTCGAACTTCCGCAACCAGCTCAAGGAGCAGGGCATGTCCGACAAGTTCGAGGAGGTTCTCCAGGAGATCACCTACGTGCGTGAATGCCTCGGCTGGATCCCGCTCGTCACCCCGACCTCGCAGATCGTCGGCACCCAGGCCATGATGAACGTGAAGTTCGGCCGCTGGAAGCAGATCTCCCAGCAGGCTGCCGACATCGCCCTGGGCAAGTACGGTCAGACCCCCGGTCCGATCAACGCCGACGTGCTCAAGCTCGTCTGCGACAAGTACAACGCCAAGGTCATCGAGGGCCGCCCGGCTGACGGCCTCGCCCCCCGCATGGACAAGCTCCGCGCCGAGCTCGCCGCCGCCAACCTGCCCACCGACGACGAGGCCTGCGTGTTGCACGCCATGTTCCCCCGCGAGTTCTCCGACCTCCACAAGAAGAAGGCCGCCCCGGCTGCCGCTCCTGTCGAGATCAAGGCCGCTCCGGCTCCTGTCGCCGCTCCCGCACCCGTCGTGGCTGCCCCGGCCCCGGTGGCCGCCGCCTCCATCCCCGGCTCCGCCACTGGCCGCCGCTGCTTCGCCATCACCGTCGGCGGCAAGCGCTCCGAAGTCTGCGTCGAGGAAATCGCCTAAGCCGCAGTAAATTCTCTTCCCTTCCAAGGCCGCCCCTCCCCGGGCGGCCTTTTTGTTTCGGCCTCCCATCAGGCTTAGCCAGCGCGCAGCGCTGCTAAGCCCCCTTTCCCGCAGCCCCACCCCCTCCCAATCAGGGGTGGCCCCCAGCCCATTCCCAGCGGAGAAAAACCAGGGCTCCAGAGGATCTGTTGTTGCTCCCGCCGGCGCTCGGGCCGGACGGGACAACTCCAGATCCGTCGGGGCCCTGGTTTTTCTCCCCGGCCCAGAGCCCCTCCTTCTTTCTTGCCCCCCGCCACCATTCCCTACCATTACCAGCCAACCATGATCGCACCCGAAACCTTCTCACACATCGAAAATATCAAAAAGCGCGCCGGACACCTGTGGAGGTTTCTTTGACTGCGAACAAAAGCTCCGTGAGATAGAGGCCATGGATGCCCAGATGGGCTCCCCTGAGTTCTGGAACAACCAGGAGAAGGCACAGGCGCACATCGCCAAGCTCAACAGCCTGAAGCGTAGCGTGCTGCCCGTCGTCGCCTTCGCCAAGAAGCAGGAGGACATCCCCGTCATGCTCGAACTCATCGAGATGGCCGAGGGCGCCGAGAAGGAATCCTCCGAGCTCGAACTCGAGCAGCTGGTCACCACCATGAAGGAGGAACTCGACAGCCTCGAGATCGCCTCCTTCCTCACCGGCCAGTTCGACAAGAACAACGCCATCTTCTCCATCCAGGCCGGCGCCGGCGGCACCGAATCCTGCGACTGGGCCGACATCCTTTTCCGCATGTACAGCCGCTGGTGCGAACGCCGCGGCTTCACTGTAGAGTTGCAGGACATCCAGATCGGCGACCAGGCCGGCATCTCCAAGGCCACGCTCCTCATCAAGGGAGAGAACGCCTACGGCTATGCCAAGGCCGAGCGCGGCGTCCACCGCCTCGTGCGCATCTCGCCCTTCGACTCGAACCAGCGCCGCCACACCTCGTTCTGCGCGGTCGACGTCGTCGCCGAGATCAACGAGGACATCAATATCGAGATCCCCGAGGACGAGCTGCGCATCGACGTGTACCGCTCCTCCGGCAAGGGCGGTCAGGGCGTCAACACCACCGACTCCGCAGTGCGCATCACCCACTTGCCCACGGGCCTCGTGGTGGCCTGCCAAAACGAGCGCTCGCAGCTCAAGAACAAGGCCTCCGCCATGGGCGTGCTGAAGGCGCGCCTCTATGAGAAGCGCCTCGACGAGCAGCGCAGCGAGATGGAAAAGTTCTACGGCGAAAAGGGCGAGATCGGCTGGGGCTCCCAGATCCGCAGCTACGTCCTCCAGCCCTACCAGATGGTCAAGGACCTGCGCACCGGCGTGTCCACCAGCGACACCAAGGGCGTTCTCGACGGCGACATCGACCGCTTCATCACCGGTTGGCTGCGCGCCGGCAGCCCGCGCCATCGCAACAAGGATATCCAGGTCGACGACTAAGCATCGGACATCGGATCACGGACATCGGAGGTCGGCCGCCACCAGGCCGCCTCCTGCCCTCCCCAGGGGCAATGTTCCTGTCCGGGACGCCTCCTCCGTCCCCGAAGCTCCCCAGTCAGTCCTCCCAGCTCCCACGTCCGGCACCCCGTCCTCCGACCTCTGACCTCCGACCTCCGTCCAACGACGCCCGCCATGCTCTCCCAGTCCTCCATCCGCTCAGCCCTCGCCTCGCAGCCGCTCTTCGAGGACAAGACTTGGCAGCTCTCGCCCGAGGCCTGGCCGCTCACGGCTGCACAAGTGGAGGAGTTGGAGGCCATCGGTGCTGCCTGCCTGGAATTCCACCAAGCCCTCGAGTCGCTCTACCTGCGCTCCGTCGCAGGCAAGAACCTCCTGCGCAACAAGACGCTGCTCGCCCCCTGGGTCGCCGAATACCTCGACCGCGGCAAACCCCGCGAACTCGTCCTGCACGCGCGCGATCCGCACAATCGCGGCGCGTTCCCCACGGTGCTCCGCCCCGACCTCCTCCTGACCGACGAGGGCTGGGCAATGACTGAACTCGACTCCGTGCCGGGCGGCATCGGTCTCACGGCGTTCCTCAACCGCCTCTACGCCACCGACGCCTCCGCCCCCGGAATCATCGGTGCGGGCAACTCGATGATCCTGGGCTTCCACGCCAGCCTGGCCGCCCTGCGCCCCACCGAGAACAACCCGCTGATCGCCCTGGTCGTCAGCGACGAGGCCGCCACCTACCGCCCCGAGATGGAATGGCTCGCGGCCGAACTGCAGAAACTCGGCAAGCGAGTCTTCTGCATCCGCCCCGAGCAGATCTTCCCGCTCGGCAGCACGCTGTGCTTCGACTTCGACGGCAACCCCGAGAAGATCGACGTGCTCTACCGCTTCTTCGAGCTTTTCGACCTCTCCAACATCAGCACCTCCCCCTTCATCTTCGAGGCTTGGAAGGCGGGGGAGGTCGTCATCGCCCCGCCGATGCGCCACTTCCAGGAGGAGAAACTCTCGCTCGCCCTCTTCCATCACCATCGCCTCCGCGAATTCTGGCAGGAGAATCTCTCCAAGCGCGCCTTCTCCATCATCGCCAAGCTTGTACCCGAATCCTGGATACTGGACGCCGCCCCCCTGCCCCCCGGCGCCGTGCTCGACGGCCCCTCGATCGGCGGCCGCCCCCTAACGAGCTGGCGCGACCTCATCCATGCCTCCCAGAAGGAGCGCGACCTGATCATCAAGATCAGCGGCTACCATGAGACAGCCTGGGGCGCCCGCAGCGTGGTGCTCGGCAGCGATTGCTCGCGCGAGGAATGGCAGTTCGGCGTCGAGAAGGCCCTCGAACTCGCCCCCAGCCACCTTCACCTGCTGCAGACCTTCAAGAAGCCGAAGCGCCTCAAGCACCCCCTGTATCCAAACCCCCAGGACAAAGCATCCCACAAGCCGACCTCACCCGCTTCCGGCGGCGCTCCCGGCGCCCATTCGTCCGACCTCCGACATCCGACCTCCGACATCCGGACCTCTGCCGCCGCAGCAGCACCCGCCGAATCCACCGGCGCAACGCCGGAGAGCGTCATACGCGAAGGACGCCTCCGCCTCTGTCCCTATTACTTTGTCACCGCCGGAAAGGCCAAGCTGGGCGGCGCCCTCGCCACCTTCTGCCCACCCGACAAGAAGATCATCCACGGCATGCAGGACGCCGCACTGCTCCCCTGCCGCCTTGTGAATAACCCGTGAGCAAGTCTGGGTAATTTCCCGTTGCCCGGCCTAGCCGCCCCCGCTCAAATCCGCCGCTTTCATGTATCTCAAAGCGCTAAAACTTCACGGTTTTAAGTCGTTCGCCGACGCTTCCACGCTCCGGTTCGAGCCGGGCGTGACCGCCATCGTCGGTCCGAACGGCTGCGGCAAGTCGAACATTGCCGACGCGATCCGCTGGGTGCTGGGTGAGCAGAGCGCCAAAGCCTTGCGCGGCGGCAAGATGCAGGACGTCATCTTCGAAGGCTCCGACCACCGCAAGCCCTCCCAGCTCTGCGAGGTCTCCCTGCTGCTCACCGAGTGCGAAAAGCAGCTCGGCAGCGACTGC